>CAKKRB010000001.1 GCA_919902485.1 Omnitrophica bacterium GWA2_41_15
ACGAAGGGGTGCTTACCCGCTATAAATCCCAGCTTGTAAGCGGAGAAACCCTGGCCAGGATTGCAAAAGATCTAGGTATAGGGGATTATGTACTCCTTGGCAAAGGAGAGGAGGCGTCCGGCGGAAGGAAACACGTTTCAAATCTCATGTGCAGTCTGGAAGCCCTGATAGGCGCCATATATTTAGACGGCGGAATAAAAGCGTCTAATAATTTTATAGCAAGAATACTTAAACACGAGATACAGCTGGTAAAAGAAGGAAAAGGTTCAAAAGATTATAAGTCAATGTTTCAGCAGGCAGCCCTTAGAAAATTTAAAACTACTCCCTCATACAGGATACTCTCTGAAATAGGCCCTGACCATAAAAAACATTTTATTATAGAGGCTGTGGTTGGCGGCAAAAGATGCGGCATAGGCTCAGGCCAAAACAAAAAGAGCGCTGAGCAGGCATCTGCAAAAGAAGCGCTCTCTTTGATAGAATCAGAAACTGCGTAGGGAACGGTTTCAAACCGTTCCCTACTTCAGGTTTAAAACTACTTCGCTCCCGTTTTTCTTTTCAATCTTAACCATATCTCTGGTTATGCTAGCAACCTGGCCGCCGAGAAGGCTGTCGCCTTCTTTTATAATCCTATTATCTACAATGGCCCACTTGCCTTCTTTTCCGTACATTATGCCGCTTAGCTTTGCAGCGTCCTGGTGTTTCAGGCCCCTGGCAGGGATTTTTTGTTCTACACTGTTAAGAGTTGTTTGTATTACAGCGGGCTGATCAGCGCTTCCGGCATTATTGAAACTGGACAGGTTTTTGTATAACACAAGGAATCCGAAAAGGGAGGCTATGAGCACAAGAGACACTGTTATAAGTGCCGTCCATTTCTTTTCAGAACTTGGTAGGGGACAGGCATACCTGTCCCCTACAGAAGTTTTTTGATCATTAAATTTAAACTCTTTATGCGCCTTTTTTAAAGCATCATTCACAATACTCATCAAACACCCCCTCGATTTCTTTTGCGCATTTTTTAACCATGCGGGAATCTATTGTTTTTTTG
>CAKKRB010000002.1 GCA_919902485.1 Omnitrophica bacterium GWA2_41_15
TTAGGCGAGCGGCCCACGCAGATAAGCGCTTTATCGCCTTTATCTATTTTATCAATCTTTGTATTGGTAAGGATCTTTATGCCTCTTCTTTTAAAGATTTGCTCTATTTTACGGGCTATTTCCTCGTCTTCGTTAGGTAATAACTGCGGCATTGCCTCAATTATTGTTATTTCCGAGCCAAAGAAGCTGAATATGGATGCAAATTCGCACCCTATTACGCCTCCGCCTATTATAATAAGTTTTTTAGGTACAGCCTTTAATTCTAGGATGTCTGTGCTGGATAAAATATCAATATGGTCAAAAGGTAGGCTTAGAAGCTCAAAAGGGATTGAACCTGCAGCTATGAGTATATTTTTAGCTTCTACTTCTAAATTGGATGTTTTTATGCTGGTGGGGCTTTTTATCTCTGCATATTCTCTGATTATTTCAAGCTTTCCAGCCTTTAAAAGCATTTCTATGCCGGATGAGAGCTTTTTTACAATAGATTCTTTTCTTTCATATACCTTTGAGAAATCCAGATCAAAACCTTTTACATTTATTCCAAATTCAGATGCGCGTTCTATGTTGTACAGGGCATTAGCTGATGCTGAAAGAGCTTTGGTGGGAATACAGCCCCAGTTCAAACATACCCCGCCTATCTTGTCTTTCTCAAAAATGCACGTCTTAAGGCCAAGTTGAGCGGCCCTGATACCTGCCACATACCCAGCCGGCCCAGAACCGATTATCGCTAAGTCGTATTTTTGCATAATATAATATTCTGATGTTACAAAACGAGTAATACTCGTTTTGTAACATATCAGAGGGTTTTGGCAATACCTTCGCGAATTTGGAGAGCGGATTTCTTAAAAGCCTGTTTTTCTTCTTGAGTAAGCTCTATTTCTATTATCTTTTCAATGCCTTGGCTGCCTAAAACAACTGGAACGCCTATGTAAATGTCTTTTTCGCCATATTGGCCTTCAAGATATGCGCTGACGCACATTGCGCTTTTTTCATTCTTAACTATGGCTTTTAACATGAAGAATACAGACGCTGAAGGCGCAAAATAGGCGCTTCCTGTGCCAAGATATTTTACTATCTCTGCCCCGCGGTTTCTGGCGGTTTCTGATGCATGATTAAAAACCTCTGCTGAAAGGCCTTTGGACCTGTTTACAGGGACCATTGTATCGCCGTGACTGCCGAGCATAAGGGCCTCGCCACCAGGTATATTTTTACCCATCCCTTTTATCGCGTTTATAAATCTCGCTGAATCAAGGACGCCAGCCATACCAATTACCCTCTTCGGGTCAAAGCCCGTTGTTTTCATTACAAGATAACTCATCACGTCTAAAGGATTGGTAACTACTATGACTATTGAAGACGGGCAAAGTCCTTTTATCTTTAAAGATATGCCTTTTACTATCTCTGAATTCTTTTTTAAGAGGTCTTCGCGGGACATGCCTGGTTTCCTTGCCAGGCCTGCTGTAATAACAGCTATATCAGCGCCTTTTAAATCAGAAAAATCCTCTGAACCGGTAATGGAGACAGCGGAACCTGTTATGGGCCTTGTATCTGAAATATCAAGTGCCTTGCCTTTCGCAAGGCCAGGCACAACGTCTAACAGAACAACGTCCGCAAGATTACCGTCTATAATCCTGGATGCCGCCATTGCTCCGACATTGCCTGCGCCGATTATTGCTACTTTCATGTAATCACTCCAACTACCTCTCCAGCTGCGCTATCCGCCGTAGGGCGGATAGCGCAGCTGGAGAGGTCATCTACGCAGTTTTTTAAGTTTTTAGTCTGGAAATAATTGCATCTGCCATCTGGCTGGTGCCCACAGCTGCTAGGTCATTACGGTCTTTCTTCAAATCATAAGTAACGTATTTGCCTTCCAGGATTACCTCGCTGACAGCCTTTTCCAGCCTGTTCGCGGCTTCTTCTTCTTTTAAATAGCGGAGCATCAACACGCCTGACAATATCATCGCTGTAGGATTTACCTTATTCAGGCCTGTGTATTTTGGCGCGCTTCCATGAACTGCTTCAAATAATGCCATGTTATCGCCTATATTGGCGCCAGGCGCAATGCCTAATCCGCCTATCAGGCCAGCGCACAGGTCTGATAAAATATCTCCATATAAATTCGGCAATACAAGCACATCATAAAGCTCAGGCTTCTGCACAAGCTGCATGCACATATTGTCAACGATTCTGTCTTCAAACTCTATTTTGCCTTTATATTCTTCAGACACTTCTCTTGCGCATTTCAGGAAAAGCCCGTCTGTTTCTTTCATTATATTTGCCTTATGGACAACTGTAACTTTTCTTCTGTTATTTTTAACAGCGTAATCAAAGGCAAACCTGACTATCCTCTTGGACGCGCTTATTGAAATAGGCTTTATGCCTATGGCAGAATCTGTTTTTATTGAAACACCACTCTCTGCTTCAAGATATTTTATCATCTCTTCTGTTCTTTTAAGGCCCTGGCTGAATTCTATGCCTGCGTATA
>CAKKRB010000003.1 GCA_919902485.1 Omnitrophica bacterium GWA2_41_15
ACTTCATGCTCTTCTTCATAAAGGATCTCTTCCAGCTGGTCATTGTAAACCATCAGCGTGCGCCTGGCTTCAAACTCCAGTTCAGGGATTGATTCTATCTTAACGCTGGAGATATCGCATTTCTCAAATTTAGCTATATCCTTCTTCCTTATAGGCCTGCCTTCCGCTATCAGCGTAGAACCTGTCTCGTCGGACAGTAAAGGCGCTGAAAGCTTTGCCCCGGAAAGAATTTTAAACAGCCTTTCTTCTCTTTCGCTTTTAACAATATCTACCCGCTTTTCATATTCTTCGCGGATCCTGTCTACTTCTTTATTCTCATTCTGAAGCTCTTCCTTTGTCTTTGACTTCGGGCCTTTTCTTGAAAATATCTTGGTGTCAACTACAATACCCTCGACTCCCGAAGGCACTGTAAGAGAAGCGTCTCTTACATCCCCTGCCTTTTCTCCGAATATAGCGCGGAGTAATTTCTCTTCCGGAGAAAGTTCTGTTTCGCTCTTAGGAGCGACTTTTCCAGTCAGTATGTCTCCCGGCCCGATTTCCGCTCCAACCCTGACTATACCGTCTTCCCCTAAATTTTTAAGGGCCTCTTCGCTTACATTCGGTATATCCCTGGTTATTTCTTCGTTCCCGAGGCGGGTTTCTCTTGCTTCTATTTCAAATTCTTCTATGTGTATGGATGTATAGACATCATCCTTTAAAAGTTTTTCGCTCACAAGAATAGCGTCTTCAAAATTATATCCGCGCCACGGCATAAAAGCCACAAGCACATTTCTTCCAAGCGCCAGATATCCGTTATGCGTAGCAGGGCCGTCAGCTATTACCTCGCCTGCCTTTATTTTGTCCCCGAGATTGACAATAGGCCTCTGGTTCACGCATGTATTGGCATTGCTCCTGGAAAACTTTCTTAATTTATAGGTAATACTGTTATTCACAACAATTTCGTTAGCCTGAACTCCTGTAATCTTCCCGTCTGACTTCGCGATAATTACCGCGCCGGAATCTATAGCTACTTTCTTTTCAAGCCCTGTGCCGACAAGTGGAGAATGGGCAAACAATAAAGGCACTGCCTGGCGTTGCATGTTTGAACCCATGAGCGCCCTGTTTGCGTCATCGTGCTCCAGGAAAGGTATTAATCCTGCGGCTATACTCACAAGCTGCTTTGGAGAAACATCCATGTAGTCTATCTTACTCGGCTGGACCAGCGGGAAGTCCCCTTTAGATCTGCACGCAACCCTGTCATCTGTAAAATGTCCGTCTTTATCAACCTTTGCATTTGCTTGGGCCACTATATATTTGTCCTCAACATCAGCGGTCAGATATTCTATTTTATTGGTAACTCTTCCGCTCTCAACCTTTCTATAAGGTGTCTCTATAAAACCAAGTTTGTTTATCCTTGCGTATGTGCTAAGGGAAGCTATAAGGCCTATGTTCGGGCCTTCAGGCGTCTCAATAGGACATATTCTTCCGTAATGAGAATGGTGCACGTCTCTCACTTCAAAACCAGCTCTTTCTCTTGATAACCCTCCAGGCCCCAATGCGCTTAAGCGCCTCTTGTGAGTCATCTCTGCAAGAGGGTTTGTCTGGTCCATAAACTGCGAAAGCTGGCTTCTTCCGAAGAAATCCTTTATAACGCTTGAAACCACTTTGGAATTTATAAGGTGGTAAGGCATCATTGTGTCAATGTCGTAAATAGCCATTCTGTCTTTGCAGAAACGCTCCATCCTTGCAAGGCCTATCCTGAACTGTTCCGCCAGAAGTTCGCCCACTGTCCTCACCCTGCGGTTCCCAAGGTGGTCTATGTCATCAATTATGCCTTCTCCGCTCTTCAGGTCCAATAAATACCTGACTACGTTAACAATCGTTTCTTTATCCAGGATCTTTTTCTCTAACGACATGTCCATGCCAAGTTTTCTATTTAATATATAACGGCCTACCTTGTCCAGGTCATACCTGCGTTTATCAAAAAATAACTTATCAAGAAAGCTTTTGGCGCTTTCAAAATTAAGCGGGTCGCCTGGCCTGAGTTTTTTGTAAATATCAAGAAGGGCTTCTTCTCTCGTCTTTGTATGGTCTCTTTCCAGGGTATTGGTTATTTCCTGGATCGTATCCCTGAAAACTTCCAGGTAACGCACCCCGCTATCCCATAATTTTTCTATAACCTGTTCCTCCAGCTTGCTGTTTCCTGCCAGCAGCACTTCGCCTGTTTCCGGATGTTTTATATCTCTTACAGCTACCCTGCCTGCGTATTTCAGAAGAGATGTTTTTCTGAGAGGCCTCACCCTTTCCACGCCCGTAAAAAGCTTCATTATCTCTTCGTTTGTTTCATAGCCAAGGGCCCGGAGGAAAATAGTAGCCAGGACTTTTTTGCGCCTGTCAATATACACATACAAGACATCATTAGCGTCAAATTCAAATTCCAGCCACGATCCTCTGGAGGGTATAATTCTGCCGGAATATATTCTCTTGCCCGTAGGATGCATGGTTTCTTCGAAAGATACGCCTGGAGACCTGTGCAGCTGGCTGACTACGACTCTCTCGTCGCCGTTTATAATAAAAGTGCCTGTATCTGTCATAAGCGGCAGATCTCCGAGATAGACTTCCTGCTCTTTTGTATCCCTCTTGGACTTAAGCCTTATTTTTATCTTAAGAGGCACTGCGTAGCTCACTGCCCTTTTCTGGCATTCCAGCTTGTCGTATTTCGGCTTGCCTAAAGAATAAGACACGAATTCCAGTTTGTAACTCCCGTCATTGCTTTCTACGGGAAAAACCTCTTCAAAAACTGCCTGCAGGCCTTCTGTCTTTCTTTTGGTCTTAGGCGCGTCCATCTGGATAAAATGCTTATAGGACTCTGTCTGCAGTTCCAGCAGGTA
>CAKKRB010000004.1 GCA_919902485.1 Omnitrophica bacterium GWA2_41_15
GAATCGTAAATAATCAGGGATTTTCCGCCTGTCAGCCTGGATTTATGGAAATCAATACTGTCCTGATTCAACGCGATAAGCACATCCACCTTATCTGAATGAGCAGCTATCTTATCAACAGAGCATCTTATGATTGAAAACGTATGGCCGCCTCTTATTATAGAAGGATAATCGCGGTAGATATAGATATTGTAGCCAAGCTGACCGAGTATGCGGCCGATAATCAGGCTTGATTTATCAATACCATCCCCTGCCCTTCCTGCAATAAGAATAGAAAGATTGTCCATGGATCCCTGGTTTTATACATTCGCAGCCACAAAATCGCATCCTTTAAGGACGCAAATAAGTACTGGCCGCTCAGTATCAATTTCAAACAAACTCCGGTCTTTAGGCCGGAGAAATTGATTCTACTGTTATGTCTTTTGAACCTTGCCACAGGCCATGTATGTTGCAATAAGAAGAAGCTAAAATCGTGCCTGGTTTTTCTGTTTTAAATTTCAGGTTAACTTCCGGTGCTGTATAGATAGCGCTTGTATCAGCTCCCTGCGCCCCTTCTCCATGCGCCGTAAATTCAAAAGCCCCTATCTGGCATGGGAATTTCTCTCCGCTTGGTAGAAAATAAACCTCTATCCATCGTATGTGGTGGGCAGTGGTATTCGGATGGGCAATCTCTTTACCCACGCTTACTTTAACAGAAACTGCTTCGCCCTTTTTCACCAATTCATTTGCCTCAATCACAGGCACATGTTTCTCTTTCTTCCAATCAGCGCTTTGAATCAAATCCTTTAATTCCGCCATAACCACCTCCTAATTGGTAGGGGAGGGTTTTAAACCCTCCCCTACTTCAAATTGATCCTTTCCTACCCCGCATTCAGGACATGTCCAATCATCTGGCAGGTCCTCAAATGCAACATTATTATTTTCAGCTGGATCGTATACATATCCGCATACAATACACCTGTATTTTTTCATCGCTTCCCCCTTTTTATTTTACTAAGTTTTTTAAAGCTGACAGCGCAGCGTCGTAATCCGGCGGAGACGTCAATTCAGGGACAATCTGGATATATTTTATTACATCATTTTTATCCAGTATGAATATAGCCCTTGCCAGCAGCCTCAGCTCTTTTATCAAAACCCCGAATTTCTGGCCAAAATCAGCGTCTCTGTGGTCCGAGAGGGTCTTCACTATCTTTATTTCATTTGCCTGGCAGAATCTTTTCTGCGCAAAAGGCAGGTCCATTGATATAAAAATAATCACGAGGTCTTTTGAAAGCTTGGCTGCTTCGTCATTAAAGCGTTTTATCTCAAGATCGCATACAGGCGTATCCAGAGATGGCACTGAAGCAATCAGTTTTATTTTATTTTTAAAACTCGAAAGCCTGACCTCTTCCAGATTAGTATTCAGAACTTTAAAATCCTGCGCATTCTGGCCTGTCTTTATTTCTTCTCCTATTAATGTTACAGGGTCCCCTTTTACCTTTACAGCATTTTTATTTTCCATTTCTCACTACTCCTTCAAACAGCGCGAAACAAGCGCTTCCATTTCAGGGCTTTCGCCTTTCGCTACCTTTATAAGGTAGGACGCAATGCTCAGATTCGCCCTTATCTTAAAAAGATTTATCTGGTCCATAAAATCTACGGATATATTATTAGACTCTTTTATATATGTGTTAATAAAATCTGCTTGGCTGCAGTATTCCAGAATCTCAGGATAGGCATAAAACTGACTCTGAAATTGCGATAAAAAATAACCCACATCAAACGAACGCGGGAACATCAAACTGCTCCCAAAGTCTATTACGGATATAAAAAGCGTTGTGATATCCTGCTGCCTGTCCTGGCCTATTATTATATTCTTTGGATGATAGTCTCCGTGATTGAGGATAAAAAGGTTTTTATGTTTCAAAAAAAATTCTTCTTCCTTCTCTTTTACCAAACTTATTACAGGTTCTATTTTTTTAAGATACGGGTTTTTGGTCTTTATAAAGGAATTCAGGTATGAATCAAACCTCTTCCTCTCCTTTTTGATAACAAGCTCTGGGTCTCCATGCCTTATCCCTTTATTGTGAAATCTTGCAAGCCACTCGGCTGACAGCTTGAAATAATTCATCCCTATGGATTTATCCACATGCGCCAATAAATCAAAAAGGTTTTTACCGCGCTGGCCTTCTTCTATTATAAGTCTTTCTTCTTCGTTTATATCAATTATGCCAGGCACTCTGAACTGGCCTTCGTTGAATCCGTTTTTATATAAAAAAGCTCCTATATCGGAAGAAAGCTTTGCGGCTTTCCACTTTTTATCATCTGTTATATTCTTTAATATTATCCTATTTCTGGATTCATCATTGCCTTTGGTGCCTATAGTAATCTCTGTCACTATAATATTCGTTCCGGATTTAGGTATCTCTTTAAAAAACGGCCTGCAGCGCGATTTTTTAATTTCAACCACCATATCCCGCATTGTCAGAATAGGATGATCAAACTGCGCAGGATATACCCCTGCCATTCCATTGGCATGGGTGTCGCTCCCGCTTATTGCTGTAAATTTATATCTATGCCATGCCTTGAGCCCCAGATAATTTTCCTTGGGCGTCTGGTTCATGCTGAAAATCTCTATTGCATCCAGCATGGGATTTAATAATTCTTTCTGGTCAGGCATATTGTTGTTTCTGAAAGGGTGCGCCCAGACAAGCGCGGCATTCGGAAAAAGCGCTCTTAGATCTTTTAAAGAAATCTCTTGGTCTATTGTCCTATCAGCTCCGAATACAAGCACATGGCTTGTGTCAGTCTCTATCTCCTGGCCGGCCAGTATCAAAAAATTCTCGTCCAGCTCAGCCTCTTTCCTTAACGTCTTTATCTCATCTTCTTTCCACAGATAATGATGCTCGGTAATGACAATACCCTGCAGTTCTTTTTTCTTTACCTGTTTTAACAGGCTTACAGGATCTACCTGGCTGCACTTAGAATATCTTGAAGTATGGCAATGCACCTCTAACAGCATCTTCGCCTCTCAGTTTATATTATAACTATAATGATACTATATCTGTATTATTTAGTCAAGCAAAAATGCCGACTGGCGTTCATTTTTGCTTAAGGAAAAATGGCCCTGGAAGAATAAGCAATATAGCGCCAAGAACCGCTATGATAGTCCTCCTCTTAGGTAAAAATATAAAAAGCAGGTAACAGGTAATAAATATCAATAAAGCTATTGTCTTAGCAAACACGTTATCCCTTATTTCTTTTCGCCTTTATCTTTAGAGCATTCCTTGCTGTACATAGGGCAATTCTTTTTCATTTCTTCCATTGTGTTTTTCATCGCTTCCATGTCTATTTTTATTTCTACTTCTTTTACCAGATTCATGCTTGCGTCATATTTTATAAGCTTATTGCCAATCATTAACACCACTCCGCCGTCCTGAGTCGCTAAAAGTTCTTTGCCGCCCATCATCTTATACATAGGGCAATGTTGGTCTTTTTTATCCCATTTTTTATCGCCCATATCTCTGGCAAAAGATACGGATAAAAAAGACATGCAGATTAATGCTAGTAGAAGCACAAAAAGTATTTTCTTCATCCTACACCCCTTTCTTTTATCCAACGAAAACCAATAAAGCCATTATGCCGATACCCAGCATAATCGCAGCAAGCTGCACGAGCGATGTAGAAATCCTTACATGGTCTTCCTTGTGAAGTTCAGGTATTAAATCAGATCCTCCGATATATAAAAACCCGCCCGCTGTTATGGGTAATAGATACGCGGCAAAGCCTTTTATCCTGGATTCAAGGGCCAGGGCTATAACCGCTCCCACAATAGCTGTAAGCGCTGAAATAAAATTTAAAAATAAAGCCTTTTTTACAGGCATGCCGCTATAAATAAGCACGCCAAAATCTCCTATCTCTTGAGGGATTTCATGAAGTATCACTGCAAGAGTGGTTGCTATGCCTATCGGCACAGATACAGCAAAACTCGCAGCCACTATCATCCCGTCCAGCATGTTATGCACTCCATCGCCTATTACGTTAAGCATGGCTACAGGGTGAACATGCTCTTTGGAAGTGGGTATGTGGCAATGCCTCCAGCGGATAAATTTTTCAAGAATAAAAAAAATAAAAATCCCGGCCAGAATATAAAGCGAGGTTTTAAGATTAACGCCTAACGCTTCGAATGACTGCGGCAATAGATGTATAAAAGCGTCCCCGAATAAGCCCCCCACTGCAAAACTCACCATAAATAATAGCATTGCCCTGAGTTTTGCCTTATTAAGCGAAAGAGTAACAGCGCCTATAAGCGATATAAGGCTTATTACAATTACGCTCCCTATTGTCCACAGCCAAACCTTCATAATCACCTTCCCGTTAATTCACAAAACGAGTATGACTTGTTTTGTGAACTAACGGCTTTGCTGTAAGTTTTCTATGTAATGCTGGCAGGCGAATGCTGTTGTAGCGCCGTCTCCCGCGGCAGTAACCACCTGCCTCAAAAGTTTTTTACGGCAGTCGCCGCAGGCAAATATACCTGGCTTTGAAGTCAGGCAATTGTCATCCGCTATTATATAGCCACCTTCATCGAGCGGCAAAAGATCTTTTAAAAAAGCTGTGTTAGGCGTATATCCTACGAATATAAAAACTCCGTCGCATGACAAATCTTTTTCCGCGCCGGTTTTCACATTCTTTACTTTTACACCCGAGACCTTAGCTGCGCCCAAGATCTCAGAAATAACCGCATCCCATACAAATTCTATTTTTTTATTGCTGAATGCCCTTTCCTGCAGGATCTTTGTCCCGCGTAAAGCATTTCTTCTATGGATAATAGTGACTTTTTTCGCAAACCTTGTCAGAAAAATCGCTTCTTCCAGCGCAGTATCGCCTCCGCCAGCCACTACCACTTCTTTATTTTTAAAAAGCGCGCCGTCGCAGGTAGCGCAATACGATACGCCTTTGCCCCTGAATTTATCCTCGCCCGGGATATCTAATCTCTTGGGCCTCGCCCCGCTCGCGATAATAATCGCCCGGCTGGTATAAGACTTATCGTCTGTTAATATTCCCCAGCCCGGATTATTTTCTTTAATGCCTTTTACTTCGTTTATAATAAACTCTGTTCCGAATTTTTCAGCCTGTTTCTTAAACTTTTCTATTAATTCAAATCCATTAACTCCGTCAGGAAATCCTGGATAATTTTCAATGTGGTCTGTAGTGACAGCCTGGCACGCTACAGAATAACTCTCTATAAGAAGCGCCTTAAGCCTGGCCCTTGAAGCATAGATTCCCGCAGTAAGGCCCGCAGGCCCTCCGCCTATAATAATAACATCATAATCCATAGTATTAGATATTATACCAAATTCCCGGAAGGTTTAGGAGAAATATCTTTTCTTATCTAATCTTCAGCTATCCCGCCTATTTCAGCTTCCATATAATAAAATCGCCTGCCCCAAATACTCCTACTCCTATTCTACGGAAGCTGACAGCATCGCATCGCGCACAGGCCCTCTAATGCCGCGGCCAAACCAGCTGATAATCCTGCCCAGTAAAACCTGCGGCCACACAACCGCCAGAGCAAAAGAAGCTTTTCCAGCGGCAGTCAGAAAATACCCGAGAACAGCTATGGCTTTTCTGATGCCTTTCTTATCGGAATAATATCCTGCCCCAAGCTTTGCAAAAGACGACACCGCGTCCGCAAAGCCTTCAATAGTCCCTAATAATGCGGCTGAAGCGCCTATACTAGCAAGAAATGCCGGTAAAATAGCCGTGGCCATTTCGTGGCAAAAGTCGCTGAAAAAACTTGCCGCGCCCATTCCGACCAAATTCTTATTCAGCCATTTTTTTGACATATCTCTAGCTCAATATTTTTTGTAACATATTAAATAAATAGCCAGTAATAATTATGGCTAAAGTTGTTATGCCAAAAAAGATCGCTATTAATTTCAGTTTCATGGCCCTTCTAAGCATGATCGCTTCAGGCAGGCTCAGCGCAGCGACAGCCATCATAAATGCCAAAGCAGTGCCCAGAGGAAAACCTTTCTGAAATAAAACTACCGCAATGGGCACAATAGCAGCGCAGCTTCCATACATTGGGACGCCTATAATAGCAGCAATAGGCACGGAAAATATCCCAGTCTTACTGATTATAGCCTGAACTGCTTCCTGCGGAACATAATTGTGAATCAAAGCTCCCAGCCCCACTCCGATCAGTACCCAGACCCAGAGTTTACGCACTATGCTATTAGATTCCTGAATTCCAAAAAGAATCCTCTCTTTTATGCCTTTATACTTTATCTCGGATATTTCTTCGGCGTTTTCAGACAGGATATCTTTTTCAACATATTTTTCCAGTTTCATCTTACCCAGGATAACTCCTGACACAATCCCTATAGCCATGCCGCTTATTACATAGGCAAGCGTGATCTTCCAGCCGAAAAACCCGAGCATTAAAACTACCAGATACTCGTTGACTAAAGGCGACGTGATTAGAAAAGAAAATGTTATGCCCAGAGGCACCCCGGCTTTTAAGAAGCTTATAAAAATCGGTATCGAGGAGCAAGAGCAAAATGGCGTAACCGCGCCGAAGAGCGACGCGAAAAAGTTGCCCCAGCCTTTGGTCCCGGAGATCCAGGATTTTATCTTTTGCTGCGAGATAAAACTCCTTAAGAACCCTATAGCCGCTATTAATACAAATAGAAGCAGAATAATTTTAACGGAATCGTAGATAAAGAAATTTATGCCGGCTCCCAGCTTAGAACCAGGGTCAAGCTTAAAGACAGAATATGTCAGCCAGTCAGTTATCAACTGCAGCACGAACTGCCCCCTTTGTCCGAAGGCTTGCAGCATGGCTGAGATTTTGCTTTTTCTTCCATTTTCTTGTCTAATTTTTCAAACATTCTGGAGAAGAACCATTTCTTTGCCTTTTTCCCTTCCCAGTATTTTTCCGCTTCTTCTTCCATCTCTTCCAGCCTCGTGTAATAATCAGGAAATTCGTTAAGGTGGGCTAGAGCTATCTTGCCCGTGGTAAGGCTGTCATTATTCGTGACATTTGTTTTAGAGTCCTGCAGGCCGTGCTCCAGTTCCACATCCATGCCCCGCCTGAATTGCTCAACGTCAAACTTGTCCCATTTTATTCCGAGCTCGTCTCCTATTTTTTTAGCCTGTTCCGGCGTAAAGTATTTTTTACCGCTCATTCCTTACCTCCCATCCTGGTTTCTTTGAATGCCTCAAGACATCTTTCTGTAATATCCTCTTTTCCCTCAATAGCCTTGAAACATCCTTCTGCCTTCTTGTAATTTTCTGTTTCATATTGTACCTTATTTTAATCCTTTTTTATAGCTTATGTCAATATGTCCTTCCCGTATCTTTACTTAAACAGGCCGGCTATTATTAATTGCAATATATTGCAAAATTGCGCGGAATCGTATAAACTAATGGAAAGTGACCCAGTTCCCTGATAAAACAAAACCCGGTAACGCAGAAGCCGGGTGGATAGAAAAAGATGACTACGCGGCAAGGGTGTATGTGGTATTCCCGAGCTGGAATTTCACGAATATAAAGAGCATTGAATATATATGGGACGAGAACCTGCCGGATGGGACAATATCCACAAACCCTTATTTCGGAAATATCAAGCTTATAGTGGCGGAATCCGGCAGAAAGAACATGAATAAATGGGTATTTGAAGAGCGGAATATCTACGAGGATTATAAAAAATGTTTCAAGGGTACGCCGCCCGCTGTAGGAGCCATAGCTTTAATGACTGACACGGATAATACGCTTTCTACCGCAGAGACGTCGTACAAAAACATACGAGTGGGGTATAAAAATGACCCATTCGACTAGTGGTTCGGCAGGCTCACCACCATCTGAATCGTCCTGAGTCTATCGAAGGACAACTAAAAGGAGTCGAAGGATGAGAACGAAAAATAATAAAAGATACAGGACTTTCGCGAACAAGCTGCACAGGGAGATTTTTTTAACAGTACTGGCTGCTGCTCTTCTGCCATGTTTTATCGTAACTATTGCGCTTTATTATTTAATCTTCAACGTTATGTCAGGCCAGTTAGGTATACCTGAAGCAATAGCGTACAATATCATTCCCGCTGCCAGGAAAGTAAGTTTATATCTCATATTAGCTGCGCCGGCCTCGGTTTGTATAATATTGATTCTGGCATACAGGATAACCTACAGGATAATCGGGCCTTTTGACAGAATAGTAAGAGAGCTGGACGAATGCGTAAAGGGTAAAAAACTCGACCATATCGTAATAAGGAAAAAAGATAAATTCCAGCCCCTGGTGAATAGCATCAATAAATTAATAGATAAGCGCAAATAATGAGCCTTATTTTCTCTTCTAGCTCTATTCCGAAATAGAAAACTCTACATTTACCACGGCGTTGACTTTCTTCTCCAATGAACTTGTATCGTTATAACCATAATCCGAAATATCATAGGAATTAACAGGCGTTATCTGGAAAACTCCCATCCTGGCTGAACGCATAACTCCTATTTTGTTTCCAGTAGAAACAGCCATCTGTTCTGCTCTCTTCTTGGCGTTGGAAGTAGCTTCTGCGAGCATTTCAAGTTTAAGCTGTGGAAGTTTTGTATAGAAATACTCCGGCGCATAAGACATAAACTCAATGCCTTTTTCTATAAGCTCTGTAGAGCATCTTGAGATATCAGTGGTTTTAGTCACATCTTTAGACCGTATCTCTAACCCCTGGGTTAAGCGATAGCCTTCAATTTCATTTGTATTAGTTCCTTTCTCGGTCTTCTTATATAACACCTCGGTAGCCACTGGGTATATAATAAGCTCTTCTTGTTTCACTCCGTTATTGGAAAGATATTCTTTTACTGTTACAAGGTCTTCTTTTAGTTTGCTGAAAGCGTCCACCATCTTTAAATCTTTTCTTGAAAAGCTTGATGTCCACACCATATAGTCTGATACGATATTTTTTTCAGCCGAGCCTGTTACTTTTATTACCTCGCTTGAGAATTTTTTGATCTTGATAAGCCCCTGTGAAAATATCACCGTAGATACTATGGTTGCCACCACAAAACATACTCCCAGGATAATTATCTGGGTGCTCCTTAAAACCTTAATCCCTTCCATGCTTCCTCCTTTTGTTTACAATTCCAGACCATGAAATAAAAAACCTTCACAGAAACTTCTTCTATGAAGGTTTTACTTTATTAACGTCCGGGATTTACCCCTTCCAACTCGGGACTTTTATCAGTTGGTAATAGTTTACCACGTTCTAAATATTTGTCAATCCCTGCATGTACCTATGTCAATCTAAATTTTCCGCGCTGCTATCTATACGCAACGCGATATTCAACGATTCCTTTCAGTAAATTTGATTATTTTATTCATCATATCCACGGAATCCGCTGGATACAGGCCAACCGCGGTCTCGGCGGAAAGCATCACGTAATCCGTGCCGTCCAGTATAGCGTTAGCCACATCTGAAACCTCTGCCCTTGTAGGCACGCGGTTTTCGGTCATGCTTTCCAGCATCTGAGTAGCGGTAATGACAAATTTACCTGCCTTGTTGCATTTTTTTATTATCTCCTTCTGAATCACGGGGACTTCATATATGGGTATAGAGATGCCCATGTCCCCCCTTGCTACCATGATGCCGTCAGAAACCTTGATTACCTCATCAATATTGTTAATGCCTTCTCTGTCCTCAATCTTGGCAATAACCCGGCACGCTGAGCCTGCCCCAAGCGCATTTCTTACTTCCATGATATCTTTTTTTGAGCGCACAAATGATTGCGCGATATATTCAAAGCTGTTTTTTTCGCAAAAGAGTATATCCTGTACATCTTTACGGCTGATGCCGCCGAATTCAAGCCTTGCCTCCGGGATATTCACACCCTTATGCCCTTTAATCAATTCTCCGGTTATTACCTTAGCCTTCAGGCTGGTCTTAGTCCTGCCAATCACTTCTAAAGCTATATTCCCATCGTCTATAAATATATGGAAGCCGTTCTTAATAGCCCGCAGGGGGCCTTGATAATCAAAATAAACCTTTTCCGGCATATCTTTTATCTTTTTCTGGGTAAGCCACAATGTCTGGTGTTTCCTAAGCTTAACCGGAGCGCCAAGATCGCCTATCCTTATGCGATGGCCCTGGAGATCGCCCAGAAGCTTGATCCGCCTGCGGTATTTCTTGTTCAAGAGCCTGATGAGGCTTATTTTATGGATAAATTCCTGCGGATTGCCGTGAGAAAAATTCAAGCGGCCGACATCCATGCCGGCAAGCATCATCTTTCTGAGCACTGTCTCGTTTGACGACGCCGGGCCAATCGTGCAGATTATCTTGGTTCTAACCATTGTATTGCAGCCGTCCTGCTATGGTACAAAAATTTTATATTATTGCACAGAGCAGGGTGTACCTAAATGAGACTGTTGAAAAACTGGTAGTCGCAGGCTTTGGTTCGACAAGTGCTTCGACTAAACTCAGCACCCTTCGAAGCATCCTGAGCAACGTCGAAGGGCTCACCATCTCTCAAAACATCCCGAGCGAAGTCGAGGGATAGCCTGCGATATGTTGCGCAACCTAAAGGTTGCGGCTACCACACGTAGATGACAAGGAGACTTTTTCAACAGTCTCTAAATAGGACGGCTATTATTTCCTTATATCGCTTCAGCGCCATTCTTCGTAGGCCTTGACCAAAGCTCATAATCGTCATTGGGAATGGGCTGAAGATCAGAATTTTTATACTTCCCTCTATTTAGATCATACTCATCGTAAAAACCCGCTTCAAACTCATAAACCTCTCCGGTGTCAGGATCGTACAAACGTTCTTTGCCGAGCATGGCGTCAGACCATTTTTCAGCCGCGGCATCCTGCACTGCGTTCTTGTATTCCCAGGATTCCTGTATTATATCCGATATGTCGTCCCATATCTTATTTATCTCAGAAATGCTGTTCCACATCTTATCCTGCATCTGCCTGCATTGTGTTATGTATCTCTCGTCCAGCTGCAGACTCCTGAGGCTCTTTAAAAGCACTGCCTCCCATTCCTTGAAATCTTTTTTATAAGAAGAGACGCCTGTGCAGCAAAAACCATAGCCTATGCCTGCGCCTGGGCTTATGCCGTCGTAAGGCAATAGCGGTGCGGCGGCTGTGTAAAACATGCCTTCGCCTACGATGTTAAATTCCTTGAACAGGGCGCGTATTACCTTTGCATCCGCGTCCATCAAAGAGGAACGCTGCGGAACAGAAGATATGACTTGAAAACTGTTAAGAGCCGGTGTCCCGGGCATGAAATTCTGGACTAGCTGGTTCTGCGCCATAAGATAAAACTGTTTAAAAAAATTCTCCGCGGTTAAAGGCTGTACAGTCGGCATGTTTATCCACTGGACAGGAAAACCATTCATGCCCATGTACTGGTAATCTATTTGGCGCTGATGTTCATTTAAATAAACCGGCCCGGCCTCTCCAAAGTAGAATATCCTTCGTATAGGATTCTGAGGATCTCTTATTATAAATGAAAAGGTAGCGCAGCTTCCCGCTGTAACAACCTCCCACCCCTCTGGTATTTCTATAGTAAAAAATCCCCCATTATACCGCTGCCACTTTACCTGTTTTGCGGTTTCAGCGAAACAATCTGAAGCCGCCATGAAAACAAAAACAATGCACAAAAAAATAATAAATTTTCTCAAATTAATCACGGTAAGGAATTATCCCGCTATCTTATCGAACTCTTCCACTGTGATTGCAGGCAGAGTGCTGAATCCGATATC
>CAKKRB010000005.1:0-3391 GCA_919902485.1 Omnitrophica bacterium GWA2_41_15
GCAACAGATTCCTTTAAAAGAACATCGCCTTCATCCATTTTTTCATTCATTTTCATAATAGTCACGCCTGTTTCTTTTTCGCCGCTCACAATGGCCCAGTTTATAGGCGCAGCACCTCTGTATTTAGGCAAAAGCGACGCGTGTATATTAAGGCAATATAATCTCGGCAGGCTCAATACCGCTTTTGACAGTATCTGGCCAAAACTAACAACAATAAATAAATCAGCGTTAAATTTTCCCAGGAATTCTATTGCCTCTTTAGAATTTACCTTGGCAGGCTGGAATGTTTTAATGCCCAGTTCTTCTGCCTTTGATTTTACAGGAGTAGAAGCTATTTTAAGAGACCTGCCTTTAAGCCTATCTGGCTGCGTAACCACAAGGCTAACATCTTCTTCCCTGGCAAGCTCCTCAAGAATCGTTACTGCGAAGTCCGAACTCCCGAAAAATATTATTTTCATATTAAAACTCCATACAGACTTTGGCGCCGAGCTGTTTGATAATTTTTTTGCGTTTCAGAAAACTGATTCTATCTATAAAAACTATTCCGTCCAGATGGTCTGTCTCATGCTGTATTATCCTTGCAAGCAGGCCTTCTGCATTAATTTTTAACATATCTCCATCGAGATTCTGCGCTTCTACTGTAATAAACTCCGGCCTCACAACATCGCTGGATATCCCAGGTAAACTCAAACACCCTTCGCAAAACTTAACCTTGCCTTTTTTCTGCGTGATTTTAGGATTTATAAGGGTCAGGACAACCTTATTGTCGCCTTCTATGTCTTCAACAATTATTATGCGTTTGCTTACGCCTATCTGTGGCGCTGCAAGGCCAACACCTTTGGCAGAGCGCATTGTCTCTATCATGTCATAAGCAAGTTTTTGCTCATCAATGCCTATTTTTTCTACTGGCTTGACTTTCTTCCGTAAAACAGGGTCTGGATATATTTTAATCTCTAGTTTGGCCATATTGTTTTTTATTTTATCATACATACTGGCACTTGACAACCAGATAAAAATGCTATAAACTTAAGCATATATGAATGAACAGGAATTAAAAGAATTCTATACCAAAGGTATTCTGGCATTTGAAAAACAGAACTATGATTATGCTGTTGAGATTTTTTCCCAGATAATATCTGTTCAGTATGACCATCTGGAGGCGAGACACCATCTGCACCTCTCTCTCCAAAAAAAAGCAGAAGGCTCAAAGCCCCCTATAACAGCTCCATTAAATAAGATATTCCTTACCATGCAGGCTGATGGATTGCTTAAAAAAGATAACTTAGCCGCCGGCCTTGAAGCGCTTGAAAAGATAATAGCGTCTAATCCGAATGACTCTGAAACATTAAAAAAGATTGCTGATGTATTTTATAAAAAAGGTATGGTCCTGCATGCAATAAATAATCTTGAAACAGCCAAGCTGGCTAATCCAAAAGATATAGGCGCGTTTAAAAAATTAGGCGAGCTGTATGTAAAAAGAGAAGATTATCACAATGCCAAAATAGCTTATGAAGCAGCTCTCAAAATAAATCCCAATGATACCGAAGTCATTAAATCCCTTAAAAACCTCGATGCGCTTGGAACAATGAAGCGCGAATTCGGAAGTTAAGACGGGTCCACGTCTACTGTTACTATAATCCCTGGCGTTCTATTTTTCCCCAGCGCTATTTTCAAAATTGAGGTAATATTTTCCGCGGATTCAGCCCTGAGGAATATACCCCACCTGTACATGCCCTTCATTTTTGAAATCGGAGAAGGTGCAGGCCCGAGAATTTCTATATTTTTAGATTTATCTTGTTTTTCAATGCTGGCCTTTAAGTTTTCGCTTGCCTTAAAAACCTTTTCCTCTTTCCTGCCCCTGAGAGTCAGGGTAACCATATGGCAGAACGGCGGAAGATTTAATTCCTTGCGCAGAGATATTTCTTTGTCATAAAACGTGTTATAGTCGTGAGTCTTGGCTGCCTGTATCGCGTAATGTTGAGGCGTGTAACTCTGGATAATCACCCTGCCGCCCAGATCGCTTCTTCCTGCCCTGCCTGCAACCTGCGTCAATAAATTAAATGTTCTCTCAGCTGACCTGAAATCAGGCAGGTTGAGCGCAGTGTCAGCTGATATAACGCCTACCAGCGTGACCTTTGGAAAATCCAGGCCCTTTGCTATCATCTGAGTGCCTATAAGAATATCTATATGCCCATCTTTAAATTTAGAGAGTACCTTGTCATGGCTGCCGCGTTTATGGGTAGAGTCTGTATCCATCCGAGCTATATTAGCGGCTGGAAAAAGCCTGTGTATTTCGCTTTCAACCTTTTCTGTGCCAAGGCCCCAGTATTTAAGGTATGCTGCATTGCATTCAGGGCAAACTTGAGGCGGCTCCATATTAAAACTGCAATGATGGCATATAAGTTTCTTTTTATCAAAATGATAAGTAAGGCTCACGCTGCAGCGTTTGCATTTAATGACATAGCCGCACTTCCTGCAGTTTATAAACGTTGAAAAGCCGCGCCTGTTCAAGAAAAGTATTACCTGTTTTCTCTCAGTTATGTCTTTTTCTATCCATTCCCTGAGCTTCTGGGAAAATATAGGGACTTTTTTCGCCCTTGTCATTTCTTCGCGCATATCCACTATATCAACTGCAGGCATAAGCCTTGAATCTATCCTTTCAGGCAACTCAATAAGAGTAAATTTTTTGTTTTTAGCCGCATAAAAAGATTCCAGCGAAGGTGTAGCGCTGCCGAGTATCACGACCGCATTTGATATCTCAGCCCTTTTTATACCTACATCTCTTGCGTTATATCTTGGAACGTCTTCCTGTTTATAGGATGTTTCATGTTCTTCGTCAATAACCACGAGCCCTAAGTTTTTAACAGGCGCGAATATGGCTGACCGTGGCCCTATAATAATCTGGGCCTCGCCTGAATTTATCCTGTTCCACTCGGAAATCCTGTCGGATCCCAGGAGCCTGGAATGAAGCACTGCTATTTTTCCCGCAAACCTTGCCTTGAAACGCGCGACAGTCTGCGGGGTGAGCGAAATTTCAGGGACAAGCACTATGCTGGAAAGTCCGAGTTCCATGGCACGAGCGATTGATTGCAGATACACTTCTGTTTTTCCGCTTCCTGTTACCCCGTGAAGCAGGAAAACCCTGTGAAGCCTGGAATCCATTGAATTTATTATAGTTTTAAGCGCCTCCTCCTGCTCAGGCGTAGGCGTCAGGTGTTTGTCAGACCCGTCTATAAATTCGAACTCCTCGTCTTCTTTATTCTTTTTTTCTTTTTTATGCCTCTTTGTAGTTACTTTCTTCTTGAGAACGCTTGGTATAGCGGCAGAAATAGCCTCGCCCCAGGAAGAATAGTAATATTTTGAAATCCATTTTGTGAGTTCCAGCATCTCG
>CAKKRB010000005.1:3491-13084 GCA_919902485.1 Omnitrophica bacterium GWA2_41_15
GCCCCAGGAAGAATAGTAATATTTTGAAATCCATTTTGTGAGTTCCAGCATCTCGAAACTCAAAGTCAAAGATTTATCAATTATGCTGTTTATAGGCTTTAACCTTTCTATGCCGCATTTATCGGAAAATCCTACTACATAACCAATAACCACTTTATTCCCAAAAGACACCTCTACAACGCTTCCCAGCTCCAGGTCTTGTTTAAGGGATTCAGGTATAGAATAAGTAAAAGGCCCTTCTATGGGCCGGTTAATAACTACATCAGCAAATTTATAATTACCCATTGAGCGCTTCCATTATTTTTTTTATGTCTTCCCACACAAGTTTTTTGTCCTGAGGATTACGCAGAAGATACGCAGGATGGTATGTAGGCATAAATTTTATGCTTCTGTATTCATGCCAGTTGCCCCTGAGCCTGCCTATAGGGGTTTCCACAGCAAGAAGCGTCTGGCTCGCAAATTTTCCAAGCCCGCATATTATCTTAGGCTTTACAATATCTATCTGCCTGTAAAGATAATCTATGCACATTGAAATTTCCTCAGGCAAAGGATTTCTATTTTGCGGAGGACGACATTTTAAAATATTACATATATAAACATCTTCTCTTTTAATTCCCATTGCCTCTATTATTTTTGTCAAAAGCTGGCCTGCCTCGCCTACAAAAGGCAAGCCCTGGATATCTTCTTCATGCCCAGGCGCCTCTCCTATAAACATCAGCCTTGCGTTAATGTTTCCCGAGCCTAATACGGCCTTTGCGCGCATCTTTCCCAGAGGGCATTTCTGACAGAATGAGATTTCGTTTTTCAATAAAGATATTACATTTTCCTTTGTTTTGGTTGAAAAAAGATACTCAGATATCCCGCTTTCTTTTTCCATTTCTAAATAACTTCGTATAGATTTTAAAATATCTAACATTTTAACCTTACCACCTACGGGGTGGACCAATTGGTTCACCCCGTAGGTGTATTTCTATGGTCTCGGGTGGAATTTTTGGTGTATTGATTTTAGCCTATCCTTACTCACATGTGTATAAATCTGCGTGGTAGAAATATCAGCATGCCCCAGCATTTCCTGCACTATCCTTAGATCTGCCCCTCTTTCAAGTATATGAGTTGCAAAAGAATGCCTTAAGCTGTGAGGCGTAACCTTTTTCTTAATCCTCGCTATCTTTACATATCTTTTAATAATCTTCCAGAATGTCTGGCGCGACATTTGTTTATTAAGTCTCGTTAAAAATAAAAAGTTTGAAACATTTTTCTTTAAAAACTGCGGCCTGGATTTTTCCAGATACCTCACCAGGCTCTCCTTTGCTTTTTTGCCAAAAGGCACTATCCTCTCCTTGGAGCCTTTTCCAAAGCACTTTGCAAAACCAACCTCCATATTTATGTCGTCCATTTTTAAATGCACCAGCTCAGAAACCCTCATGCCTGTCGCGTACATCAGCTCCAGCGCGGCCTTATCCCTCATCTCCATCGGATCCCTGGCATTCGAGGCATTCAATATAGCCTCAACCTCTTCAATATTAAGCGTGGACGGAAGCTTTTTCCATAATTTAGGGGATTCTATAATAGTAGCTGCGTCCTCTTTTATTATATTTTCCTTTAGAAGAAACTTGAAAAAACTCTTCAAGCACGCAAGTTCCCTTGAAACTGAATTGGAACCGAGCCCTCTTTCCCTTTCTGCCATCATAAATGAATTGATCATCTGCCTTGATGCTTTATCTATGGAATCAATCTTTTTTGATTTTAAAAAATCCCTGAACCTGAAAAGGTCCCTTTTATATGAGCTGAGCGTATTATTGGCCATGCCTCTTTCAACTGAGATATAGCTCAAAAATTGTTCAATAAGTTCATTCATATAATATAGGTGTTATTCGCTTTTTCAAAACCTATTGTAGAGTCAGGCCCATGGCCTGGATAAATAATATACCCATCGCCAAGCGTGAACAATCTTTCCTTTATTGAACACATAATATCTTCTTCAGACCCATACGCAAAATCAGTCCTGCCTATACCCTGGCAAAAAAGCGTATCGCCTGTAAAAATCACCTTGTCTCCTTTTAAGCAAATAGAACCTGGCGTATGGCCGGGCGTATGAATAACCTCGAGATTATATTTACCTATATTCAGAATATCGCCATGCTTAAGCAATCTGGAAGCTTTTTTTGTCCTGAGAAAAAACCCGAGGCCGCCTGATAAATTCCTGGAAGGGTCTGTTAAAAATTCCGCGTCAAGCCTGTGTATCCACACAGGTATGCCGAATTCATTATTGGCTCCTATATGGTCTCCATGGCCATGGGTGTTGATAACCGCCTTTGGCTTCAACCTGTCCTTATCTATTACGCTCTTTATTTTTTTGTAGTCTCCGCCCGGATCTATTATAAAAATCTCTTTTGTATCTTCATCGCCCGCAAGATAACAATTCGACTCCATAGGCCCTACAGGTATTGTCTTTATAAGCACTTTACTTCCTTAATTCAAGAGAATCCTTGACTTTACTATATGAAAACTTTTTATCTATAAGCCGCTTTGTCTTTTCTAAGACTTGCGCAACCCTGTGTTTTTCACTGCCCCTCAGGTCCATCTTCTTTACAACAGGGCCTACTAACTTTATTTCTGTTATAAAACCTTCCAGCTCTTTGCATTTTTCATCATTAAGGTATTTCCGCATCTCAAGCAAATTCTGCATCAATTCATTATAACATTCCGTACGCTTCTTGTAAGTATCATCCATCCTGTCTATCAATTCTCCCTGCCATGACTTCCAGAATAAAAATCTCTTTTTATAAAGCTCTTCCACCCTTTGCTCTATTGGATAATCATATGTCGTAATAATGGGCGGCGTCTTTTCTTCCTGCTGCTTCTTCCTGGCAAATTTCCTCTGCACTCCTGCACACCCTGCAATACATAAGCACAAAACTATCACAATAACGACTTTTAACCTCATGCATTTCATCATAAAATCCTTCTTTCTCGCCGTTAATTCACAAAACGAGTATGACTTGATTTGTTAATTAACGTCATAAATAAGTTTTTTGAATTCCTCTTCGTTTATAATTTTAACGCCCAATTGCTTTGCTTTTTCAAATTTTGAGCCTGGGTCTTTGCCAGCTACCACGTAATCTGTATTTTTGCTTACGCTGGAAGAGACATTGGCGCCGTGCTTACGCATAAGCTCTTCTATATGGTTTCTTGAAAAACCCTCCAAAGACCCTGTGACAACAAAGGTCTTGCCTTCCAGATTTCTGGATTTTAAAACAGCGCCTTTTTCTTCTGTATTTACGCCGCTGCGTTTCAGCTTTTCAATAATCCTTTTATTTTCCTCTGTCCTGAAAAAATTAAATACACTTTCAGCCACAACAGGCCCTATTTCATTGATGCCCTGAAGCTCTTCGATATCTGCTTCCTGCAGCCTGTCAAGGGATCTGAACCTGGATGCCAGAATCCATGCGCTCCTTACTCCTGCATGCCGTATTCCAAGCCCGTAAACAAGCCTGTTCAGCGAATTAGATTTGGATTTCTCTATAGCATTAATGAGATTTGCTGCGGATTTATCAGCCATCCTCTCAAGATTTGACAACTCTTCACGCTTCAAAACATAAATGTCCCCGTAATCTTTGATCATTTTTTTATCCACAAACTGGGCAACAATAGCATCTCCCATGCCTTCTATATCCATTGCCTCCCTTGACGCAAAATGCCTGATCCTCTCCTTTAACTGAGCCGGGCAGCTTATGTTCTCGCATCGCAGCGCAACTTCATTTTTAAGTCTTTTTACAGAGCTTCCGCATACAGGACATTTTTTAGGCATGAAAAATTCTTTTTCAGTGCCCTTGCGTTTCTTCTTCATCACTTCAACTATCTGCGGTATGATTTCGCCTGCCTTTTCAACAAGGACATGATCTCCTATTTTTACATCTTTACGGCCGATCTCATCCTGGTTGTGAAGCGACGCGCGGCTCACAGTGCTGCCAGCGAGTTCTATGGGCTTTAAAACAGCGACAGGCGTAAGAGTGCCAGTTCTGCCAACCTGCACAAGTATATCTTCCAGCACAGTCTCTTTTCTCTCTGCTGGGAATTTATAGGCTATCATCCACCTGGGGCTTTTTGAGGTCTGGCCGAGAGTTCTCTGATAAGAAAAAGAATCCACTTTTATTACCATGCCATCTGTATCATAATCAAGCTCATGCCTCTTCTCCTGCCATTCATTGCAATATTCAATCACTTGCTCAATTGAGCGGCATTTTTTAATATAAGGGCTTATTCGGAAACCGCTGTCTTTCAAAAAATTCAAGGCCTCGAATTGCGTTTCAAATTCCATGCCTTGTGTATAACCAACACCGTATATCCACATATCCAGGCGCCTTTGCCCTACAAGAGAACTGTCCAGCAATTTCAAAGAGCCGCTAGCTGCATTTCTGGGATTTGCAAATACATCTTCCCCAAGTTCTTCTTTTTCTTCATTTATCTTCAAAAACACGTTTCGCGGCATATAAACCTCGCCCCTCGCCTCAAATAATTCAGGCGTACCTTTAATCTTTTTAAGGCTTAGAGGCAGGGTTTTTATTGTCTTTAAATTTACAGTCACATCATCGCCCTTAACCCCATCTCCGCGCGTAGCGCCCTGGATAAAATTTCCCTTTTTATACAGAAGGGATATGCTGACCCCGTCTATTTTTAATTCAACTACATAATCAAGCCTCTGAATTTCTAAATTTTTCTTTACCCTTTCATCAAATTCCCTTAACTCTTCAGGAGAATAGGTATTATCTATGCTGAGCATTGGAACCCTGTGCTCTACTGTTTTAAATTCCTTTAAAACCTCTCCGCCAACTTTCTTAGTAGGAGAATCAGGCGTAACAAATTCAGGATTAGCCTCTTCCAGTCTCTTGAGTTCTGCTATTAAGCAGTCATATCCCTGGTCAGAAACTTCAGGCCTGTTATCCACATAATATCTCTTATTATGAAGATCGATTTCTTTTCTTAATTCTTTGATTCTTTTTTTTATATCTTTTTTCAATGTATAATCGCCTCTGAATTTTACCCCTGCCGCTTTGCTTCGCAAAGTGAAGCAACAGGGGTAAAATTGGCTAAGGAATTAATATATAGCCGTTCTTGAATTTAAAATGCCACTTCAAAACTGTCAAATTCTCCTTCAGGTTTTTCCCAGGAGACATCCATATCCTTAATATAGCGGCCGATATAACTCTTTGATATTTTATCAAGAAATTCTTCCAGGGCTTTATGTTCGCCTTCAGCAACAACCTCCACGCTTCTATCTTCAAGATTTTTAACCCAGCCAGTCACGCCCAGATTCATTGCAATATCCTGGACAGAATACCTGAACCCTACTCCCTGCACATGGCCTGAATAAAATACATGCACTCGCTTCATTATTTTTTCAGATACTTTTCGAATTTAGCCCATAAAGGGTCTATCTTTGGATGCTATAATCTGTATTTTATTCTTTTATCTATAACATTAATGCCCTGCTTTTTCTATGGTCGCAGTTATTAAACGTTGTTCGAACCTATTTTGAGGAGAATAGCCCTTAAAATAGGAAATTATTTTTTCAACGAGGCTCGGCTGGCGGCTGGCAGTGCCGCCGCCCACTGCCAGCCACCAGCGTCCTCACTCTATCGCTATCTAAAGTATCTAATATCCGTTCGTCCGAGTCTGGCCTATCATGCATCCTAAGATACTTCATACGGCCAGAGTCCGAGCCGCCTCAAGCTTCTCGCAAAAACGCTAAAATTTTCCCGCCGCCAAAATTTTAGCGTTTTTGCGAGAGAAGTGTCAGCTATCTTAAAAAGACTATGTTAAGCTAAAAGAATATCTACATCCTGTCATGCCGGGCAAAATCCCCTTCTCTACTTCTGACTATTCTACCGTCAAATAGCTATTTATGCAATTATAAAAAATAATAACTCAGGGGAAAGGTTGATATTATTTAGGATAAAAGAGGCCTTTTCATTCAAAAGATAACTAACTTACATAACGCTTTCGGTCACAATGAATCGCGACTGGATATATTTAGACATGCTTTACTTTTTAGGGGAGTAGAAGTAGAAACATTTACGTTATATTCGAGAATAAAGCTCCTCAATTGCGGCAAATCAATAAATCTCCAGTGGTTATTCGTTCTGAGTCTAGCAAACGGAAGGGTATCTTTTGAAGACTGCATATAATTTGCCTTATCGTATACCGCAAACTTTAGACCATTGTCCGGCGTTGCGTCTGAAAGCCAATTCTCGATTTCAAGATAATGCCTCTCTGATGCGGGGAATGCAAAAAAATGAGTGAATCCGTGCAATCTGTCGCCCCTATAATCTGCCTGAGTTATCTCTACCTGCCCCTTCGCGAGCAGGCTTGCCCCTTCAAGATGGCTGATCCAGCCTTGTGCAATGTCTGCTGAAACAGGATGTATTTCATAGCCAGATGCATTAGCGCCGAAAACTATCGCAGCTACAACACAGGGGTCGCCGAAACCTGTGCCGAGATCGAGGACTCTAGATTTATTTCCCACTCCTGCCGCTTTTAGTAATTCTGCCGAATCTAAAAGCGGTGTCACCGCCAATGTACCTACTCTCACTGCAGGCCAATAAAGCGGCGCGCCTATTTTACCAATCGGGCCAAAGTAACGCCAACGTTCATCCTGCAAAGCAAGAAGCCTGTCCCATTCAGAAGCGGTTAACGTTGTTGATATGGGTTGAATTTTTGCGGTTTTTTGATCATGCAGGCCTCTTATAAGTCCTTCTATGTGTTTTATTTGGCTTTCAATGCTTCCGGTTAGACTCTCGAATAGAGCTCTCGACGGTTTTGCCCAATCAGCATGAAGCGATAACGTTATGGCCTCTCCAAATATCTCCTGTACAAGATGCCGGATAGAATACCGGAAATATCTTTCGTAGCTTATCCAGCTTTCATTTTCTGCCCAATCAGTATCTACCGAGACGGCGATCTTCTGCAAGCCCCAATTATCGCCTTGCGCAGTTAATTCCTTGTCCAGCCTGTTTGCAGTTCGGTATAAATGTCCTAAAAACTGCTTATAGTCAGACGTCTCCATCGCAATAACCCATCGCATTCTCAGTTCAGCAACAAAATCATGAAATTTATTATAGGTCTGACTTTCGACTCGAGATATAAATTTCTGCTCAGAAATTACCGAAAGCGCCATAGGCGCTGAAGATGTTTATCTAGCTAAGAAAGAAGATCTTATAAGGTCAAAAACAGAGCTTTTGCAGAAAAAGGCAGATTTTGGGCGAAAGGGGAATTTTTGGATCGAACCATTGCGGGAGTGGATAAAAACTGCTCACCACGCCGAAAAACTTGCTTCGTCTCAAAATTTTTATGAAATAAAAATTTTTGTGGAAAAAATTGGAACGAACCGCCGCCTGCGGGATAAAAAAGCTCTTTTTGATTTCAAAAGACCTTTTGATATAATTCCTGAATATAAAAAGAGTTATGAAAAAGAAATTTTCGCAAAAATTAAATCAAAAAACCATTTTTCTTTTGAGAAAACCCTGCCATGTCCGACATGGTCGGGGCGACTGGATTTGAACCAGTGACCTCTTGCTCCCGAAGCAAGCGCGCTAGCCAACTGCGCTACGCCCCGCACCAAAATTTTACGTCAACTTCTTTTTCTCTTCCAGTGAATCCGCTGAGAGGAGCTTATCTTCGAATTTATCCAGACTCTTTACTGCCCTTTCGTAGCTTGATTTTATATTGTCAATATGACTGCCCATTACCTCAAAATCCTGCGTGAATTTTCCAAGAGAACCCTTTAAAGTAATGAGCATCTTTATCACTTCTTGCGCCTTTTCTTCCACCTTCAAGCCTTTCATGCCAAGGATAATCACCTGCAAATACGCATAAAAACTATTCGGAGACACAGGTATAACTTTTTTGGATATGGCGTGCATGAATATAGACTTTTCCTCGCCGAAACCTTCGTCCTTTATTATTGTCTCATAATAGACATTTTCCGCAGGGATGTACATAAGGGCAAAATCATAAGTACCCTCGTCAGGAAGTATATATTTAGCGGCGATATCATCTATATGCGTCTTTACCGCTTTTATAAATTCCCTTTTCGCGCGTTTTTTATCCTCTTCGCCTGTCACTTCCACAAAACGCTTAAAACTCTCAAGCGGAAATTTAGAATCCACAGGCACAAGCCTGGTCCCTATCTTGATGGCAGCATCCACCCTTTCGCCTGTCTTAAAACAATGCTGAAGCTCATAAAAATCCTTGTGAGGCATTATCTGCTCAAGGAGCGACTCCAGAAACAGCTCTCCGAGCCCGCCTCTCATTTTAGGGGCCTTGAGTATTTCCTGTAAACTAGC
Source organism: Omnitrophica bacterium GWA2_41_15 (assembly GCA_919902485.1). Lineage (GTDB taxonomy): Bacteria > Omnitrophota > Gorgyraeia > Gorgyraeales > Gorgyraeaceae > UBA10183. The sequence goes on from CAKKRB010000005.1 coordinate 11,837, forward strand.
TATATCCTTGCCAACCTCGTAAATCTGCTGGGTCTTTTCATCCAAGGAACCAAGGCTTTTTTTCACATCGCCGAAAACATTTGCCGCGTTATCAAGCCTCTCGCCCATGCTGGAACTTACCATCTGCTGGATCTTGGCGCTTTCACTAAGCTGTTTTAAAATAAGCTCTGTGTTCTTAGAGAGCGTATCGCTCCATTCGCGGCGGAGCGCGTTTATTTTTTCTTCATTCTCTTTTGACGCAGAACTAGACATCTTTCTGCTAAAAAAGTATATCAGAACAGCTATGACGCAAAAACCTATGATGTTTATTGCTATTATCATTTTATCTTCCACTCGTACTGACCGGATGATTCGTTTAAAACTTCTACTGGCGTTCCGGAGGTAGCTCCATCCTGCAATTTTTTCGCATACATCTTCTGGACCTCTTCGATGCTAATCCCATTTTTCTGGGCAATTGCTTTATATATCACCATGCGGTCGCTATTTTCTGCATCAACTATAGCAGAATCCGCACTCCCTCTTATTTCAACCATGCCAAGCTTATTCTCGCCAACTGCTCCGCTCGTCTCCAGCGAAATCAGCTGAGGCTTTCTATCTCTACGGCTATACGCTGCCTGCTCAACTTCTGGCCCGAATGATTCCTGGGCATACGCGTCTTTTACAAATATGTCCAGCATGCTTCCTTTTTCGCCCGGGGCTGTCTTTGGTTCATTTCCGGAAACTATATCTTCTATAGAATCAATGTCTTTTGCTACATGCTGATATATATCCAGCCTCATTGAGATGTCAAGTTTTATAGCTTCCTTGGGCGCTTCTACTCTTACCCTGGCGCAGCCAATAAACGCAACCAGTACTAGAAGTATTACCCAAAATTTTTTCATGGTTTCTCCTCCCCCTTGTTAAAGTCATGCAATACTACTGTCAGACTCCTCTTCCCGATTTCCCCGTCCAGTTTAAGATTCATCACCAGGTTCCCGCTTTCCATCCCCAGGTTTATTATCCCATTATTATAATTGTAATTTCTGAAACTTTCCACTAATATATCGAGCGGCTGGTTTGACTGCTTAGCAACATTTTCCAGAAATGTTTTATCTTTTATTATCAGAACGCCTCCGTTAGGATCTGTGCGGAAATGTCCGTTTATATCTTTTATGCCCAGGATATTGCCTGATAGATAAAATTCCCCGTCCAGCCTGCCTGTCATGTCAAATTTCTCGTTAAGCTTCATATCATCCACAAATCTCTTTA
>CAKKRB010000006.1 GCA_919902485.1 Omnitrophica bacterium GWA2_41_15
GTGAAGACGATGGGCATTGCCCATTACGCTGCTCTCTGGAGCCCGGACTTTCCTCATCCGCCGTAGGCGGATGATCCTGAGGCGCAAAGCGCCGAAGGATCTCCTCCAATGTTACTTAAGCGAACGCGGCTATCCAGCCTGCGCCTATTCTATTTTTAAAGAACTGTCAAACCTGGAATCTATTGCCTTATTGGCAAGTTTGTCTGCTAGAGAATTATTTTCCCTGGCTATGGAAATGACTTCTATTTTATTAAACCCTTTTGATATATGCTGAAACAGGTCATAGTAAAGCCTGAGATTGTCATTCTTTACCTTGTATTCGCCTGTCAACTGCCTGGTCAAAAGCTCGCTGTCTGACTTTATCTTAACTTCATCATACCTGTCTATCAAGGCCTCTTGCAAGGCGTATATAAGGGCTGAATATTCCGCAATATTATTTGTCGCATTTCCTATAAATTTAAATAACTTTTTAACAACATTGCCCTGCTCATCGCAAAACACTATACCAATGCCTGATGGCCCAGGGTTTCCCCTTGACGCTCCGTCTATGAATATACTAATTGATTTCGACATTATCTTCTATATAAAGAATCCTTAAGCAGCTTCCGCAGATAATAATACTTTCCTTCATCTTTGCATCGCTTACTACCTGAGGAGGCAGGTTCATGTGACAGCCTCCGCACGAATTCCCTTCAATATGCACAATAGCCAGGCCGTCTTTATTCTTTAAAATCCTCTCATACCTGGACATTACCTGTTTCTCTATATTCGGAGTTATGGTGTTTCTCTTTTCATTAAACTCGGAAAGCCTGGCCTCTATATCCGCGGCTTTTGCGTTAATAACTTCTTTTTGCTTTTGAGCCTTTACCTCCTCTGATTTTAACAACTCCTTTTCCTCTGTAATTTTCTTTCTGGCAGCGTCTATTTCATCCATGAATTTTATAATATCTTCTTCCATCAGGGAATTGTCTGCCTTTATGCCCCCTATCTCTCCCAGCATAGTAGAATACTCTTTGTTTGTCTTCAGCTGGAACAACTGGCCCTGAAGTTTTTTAATCTGCTCCTCTTTCTGCTGCAAGCTCCCTTCTTTTTCTTTCAATCTTAACTGAATGTTTTTTAAATTCTCTTCTGTCTGCTTTATGCCTGTTTTCTTAGCCTCTATCATATTATCTATTGCTTTAAGCTGGCCAGGCATAGCTGCCTTTTCTTTGTTTAAAGCATATATCTGCGTATCCAAAGCCTGAAGGTATATCAATAATAATATCTGTTCTTTAATAGGTTTTTGTTCCAAATTTTCTCCTCTTGTTGCGTTATTTGGCCCTGCACCAGTCGCTAAGAATTATGTTTATGTTTTATTTTTCGCTCCGATGCAGGGCTTCCCAAACCACTCACTGCGTTCGGGTTTAGGGCTTTGCATGAACCACTTACACATGGGACCTGCCATGAACCCTCGCCAAGACTATATTTACTACTCATTCTTAGCGAGTGGTTCATGGTGGGCGATACTGGGCTCGAACCAGTGACCTCTGCCATGTGAGGGCAGCACTCTAACCAGCTGAGCTAATCGCCCTTGGTGGGCCCACAAGGACTCGAACCTTGGACCACCTGATTATGAGTCAGGTGCTCTAACCGACTGAGCTATGGGCCCGCAACATCTTAACTATTCTATTATCAATGAGTTACAAAAGCAAGCCGATTTTCAGAAATTCCCAATTTCGGCTCTGGTGTCCAAATAGTGTCCATCCGCTTGCTTAAAACGTCCACTGCGCGCCTCTTGTGATCTGGCGAAAGATGAGCGTATCTTAGCGTCATTTCAAGTGACTTATGACCCAAAAGCTCTCTTACAGTATTCAAATCTATACCGGCCATTACAAGCTGCGAGGCAAAAGTATGCCTCAAATCATGGAAATGAAAATTTATAATACCAGATTTCTTTAGAAAAAAATAACCCCGCTTGAGCCCTTTCGGGAAGTCAAGCGAGGAGCAGATGTCGTTTTATAAATTCTCCAATATAGATAGGTATTCTTCCCTGCTCATGCCCAAAATCCTCAGATTATTTAAGATAACAAAAATAGGAATATCTTTAATAGCAGGGATAATTACTGGGCGTTTCAAATCAGCCCTTCTATAAATACGATGATCGCCTTTTTGCCTGATAAATTCACAGCCAACAGCCTTTAAAAATCTCTCAAATTTCTTATAATCTATAGGGGTTAAGCGGGACAAGGTATTTTTATTTCTTTTCTATACTGGCCTACTGGTATAGGCGGCTGCCAATGTTTATGTGGGTGGCTAATCTTTTTCCATCCACATTCTAAAAGAACATCTTCAAGCGTTCCCATATTATCAACTTCTTCAAAGAAAATAGGCAGCATTTCTTCAAACCTCTTTTTAGCCTGTTCCATAGAATCGCCGCAGGTAGAAAGATTAAGCGCGGGACTATAAGCAATAACCTTAGTGCCTTCTCTATGAAATGTTATATTTAACACAACCTCTTGAAATTTTAACTTAGCCATTTTGACTCTCCTCTATTTAAATGATACCATACATTATGTAAAACTTCAAGATTTTATCTCTACAAACCTTTGGTGTCCAATAGGTGTCCACGCACCGTCCAGAACCAGCCTTTTCAAGCCTGTTCGAGCCTGCTGAAAAATTTTCCTAACTTATTGCAGGATATCGTAGTTATAATAATTTCAATGAGTTACAAAAAATGCCCAATTCGGTTTATGAGTCAGGTGCTCTAACCAACTGAGCTATGGGCCTCTCGTATTTTACCACTTGACGGCCCAATGGTGAGCAAGTGTCCCGAGCTTGTCGAGGGACGCGTCGAACCATGGGCCCATTAAGACTAAAATTATACCATCTGGATTAAACTATGACAAGAGGAAATTTTTGAA
>CAKKRB010000007.1 GCA_919902485.1 Omnitrophica bacterium GWA2_41_15
TTAGGTATGTCTATGCCAGATTCTATTATAACCGTTGACACCAAAACGTCAATACTTCCTTTCATAAAGTCCCGCATTATGGCTTCCAGCTCTCTTGAATGCATCCTGCCATGCGCCACAGCTACCTTTACATCAGGCGCCAGGCCGGATATCCTGTGAGCTATCTTTTCAATGCCTTCGATTCTATTGTGGACAAAAAATACCTGGCCTTTCCTTTTCTTTTCAAGGACTATGGCTTTTTTTATAAGCCTGTCGTCGTATTCTGAAACAATGATTTCCACAGGCAGCCTGTCTTGAGGCGGCGTCTCTATAACAGACATGTTTTTTACGCCCATTAAAGACATATACAGGGTCCTGGGTATAGGAGTGGCAGTAAGGGTCAGGACATCCACAAGAAGCCTCATTTTTTTAAGCCTCTCTTTGTCCTTTACGCCGAACCTCTGCTCCTCGTCTATTATGACAAGCCCCAGGTCTTTGAATTTTATGTCCTTTCTCAGTATCGCATGAGTGCCTATAAGTATGTCAATCGATCCGTTTTCCACGTCTTTTAATATCTGATTTGTCTGGCCAAGGGTCCTGAAACGGCTCATCATCTCCGCCCTTACAGGAAAATCCTCCATCCTGTTTTTGAATGTTATAAAATGCTGTTCCGCGAGAAGGGTTGTAGGCACAAGAATGGCAACCTGCTTATTATCAGATACTGCTTTAAAAGCCGCCCTCATCGCCACTTCTGTTTTTCCATACCCCACATCCCCGCACAGAAGCCTGTCCATGGGTTTGTTCGACTCCATGTCTTTTTTTACCTCTTCAGTGGACCTGAGCTGGTCAGGGGTTTCTTTAAACGGAAAATTCTTTTCAAACTGGCCCTGCCATTCCGTATCCTTTGAAAACTGAAAACCCTCCATCTTGGAACGCATTGCGTTTACCTCCAGAAGATCAAAGGCCATTGAATAGATACCTTTCCTGGTCCTTTCTTTTACTGCCTTCCACATCCTGGAGCCAAGTTTATAAAGTTTCGGCGGCCTTCTTTCAAACGCAACATACTTTTGTACAAGATGCATTTCCTCGATAGGGACATATATTTTATCTCCCTCAGCGTATTCTATCGCTATATTTTCTTTTTCCTCGCAGCCGAATCTTATTTTCTTAAAACCTTTAAATATCCCTATGCCGTGATCCACATGGACCACATAATCGTTTAATTGTATGTCTACGAAAGAAGCGAGCGGCACTTTTTCGCCCAGATCCTGTCTTTGCCTCTTTTTTGGATAAATGCCGAGTTTCGGCAGGATTATCACCATAGCATGCTCTTCAAATGTTTCTGCAGAAAGCAGGCTGTAGCTTCTTATGGATTCTACAATATTACCTGATAGTTCAATCCTGACAGGGCCTTCGAACGTGGGTGGGAAAATATCTATAATGCCTCCGCGCATGCTGAAATCTCCAGGCTCGGAGATCATCTCTCTTCTCTCGTAGCCGTATCCCGCTAACTGGCTGGCAAGAGACTTGTAATCCAGCTCTTCGCCTTTATAGATTTTAATAGATTCGAACATATAAAAGCCGTGTTAATTCACAAATCAAGTCATACTCGTTTTGTGAATTAACGGTTACATCTTTTCAAGAGCGGTAACACCTAGAAGCCCGAGGCCGCTTGCTATAACTTTTTTCACTGCCTGAATAAGAGTAATCCTTGTCTCGGTAAGAGGCTTATCATCTGTGACTATGCGATACGCATTGTAATAGGAATGAAAAAGGCCGGCTAAGTCCTGCAGATATGTTAAAAGTATAGAAGGCTCCAGATTAGACGCTGCTGCCTCTATTATCTTTGGATAATACATCATGGCTTTTACAATATCCAGCTCCTGCTCTTTATCCAGGAGAACCAGATTCTTAAGATTCGGCAAGGCGTCTTTGGAAAATTCAATAATGCTGGAAATCCTTGCATGGGCGTATTGTATGTAATAAACAGGGTTATCCAGGGTCTGGGTCTTTGCAAGCGCCAGGTCAAAATCCAGATGGCTTTCTACCCGTCTCATGATAAAGAAAAATCTTGCCGCGTCCCTTCCTACCTCATCCATAACCTCGCGCAATGTTATAAATTCGCCTTCTCTCGTAGACATCTTTACAGGCTTTCCGTCCCTGTAAAGCGTCACAAGTTGGGCTATGAGTATTGATAATTTTTCTGTATCATAACCAAGCGCCTGGCACGCCGCCTTTATCCTGTTTATATAGCCGTGATGATCAGGCCCCCATATATTTATTATTCTATGGTATCCTTTTTCAAATTTTTCCTTGTGATAGGCTGTGTCAGGCGTAAGATATGTATAAGACCCGTCGCTTTTTATAATTACCCTGTCCTTGTCGTCTCCCAGCCCTGTTGACTTAAACCATGTCGCGCCATCTTGTTCATATAAAAATTCTTTTTTCTTTAAATCATCTATTGCCTTTTCCACCTTGCCTGACTTGGCAAGCGCTTTCTGGCTATACCACACATCAAAATGAACGCCAAAATCCTCTAAATCCTTTACTATCGTCTTCATTATTTCTCTGGTGGCATGCTCCATGAAGAAATCATCGGATAATGGCGCGGAGCTGCGCTCTACTACTCCAGAGTCTTTTAGTTTTTGCGCCATGTCGTAAATATATTTACCCTTATAGCCGTTTTCCGGGAAATCTGATTTCTCTCCCATTAATTCCATGTATCTTGCCCTTAAAGACTTTCCCAATGCCTGTATCTGCACACCTTCATCGTTTACGTAATATTCTTTTATCACATCATAGCCGCAAAATTTTAAAATCCTGGCAAGAGAATCCCCTATGGCTGCCTGCCTGCCGTGCGCTACTGTCAAAGGACCTGTGGGATTAGCACTCACGAATTCTATCTGCACTTTCTTGTTTTTACCTGCTGTTGAAACCCCGAATCCCGCGCCTTCCTTAATAATATCTTCCAGCGCGCCTGCAACAGCTTTATTTGAAATGTAAAAATTTATAAAACCCGGCTTTTCTACTTTTACATCCTGTATACTATAGGATTTTTCTATATTTTTTATTATACTGCCTGCTATTTCAAAAGGCGGCTTTCTTAATTCTCTGGAGAGCTTCATCGCTATATTCGCAGAAAAATCTCCGAATTTCTTTTCTTTCGGGACTTCTAAAGACAGGCTTTCCGCAATAACATTATCCGGTATTTCAGGAAACGTTTTTTTTACAGCATTTTTTATTATTGTTGCAAGGTCCTGTTCTATCTTGATCATAAATGGGCGGGGGTCTTACTCAGAGTCTTTAAAAAAATCTTTACTATATCAGGGTCGAACTGCGTGCCTGCGCCTTCTAAAAGTTCCTGTCTTATTTTTTTCGCGGATAAGGCCTTTCTGTAAGGCCTGTCTGAAACCATTGATTCATACGCATCCACAACCGAAAGTATCCTGGCAGCCAGAGGGATCTTGTTTTTCTTTAATTTGGAAGGATACCCCTTGCCGTCATATCTTTCGTGATGATGCAGTATAATAGGCGCAAGGTCGTCCAGGAACCCTATCTGTTCCACGATCCCGGAACCTACAACAGGATGCATAGTCATAACCTTCCATTCGTCCTTGCTCAGCTTGGAAGGCTTTCTCAATATCCCAACGTCTATGCCTATTTTGCCTATATCATGCAGAAGCCCCGCATATTTTAACGCGTCTTTTTCATGGCCGGAAATCTTAAGCTCTTCAGCAATATCCATGCAGTGTTCCATTACCCTTTCAGAATGCCCGAAAGTCTGGCTGTCCTTGGCGTCTATGATGTTTGAAAGCGTCCTTATGGTATTCAGATATCCTGATTCTGCCTGCTCAAACAGCTTCGCGTTTTCAATAGCTATAGCAGCCTGGCTGGCAAACATAGATAACAGTTTAACGTCTTCCTGCGTGTACTGGCCTATCTTTGTATTATAAATGCTTAAAACCCCAACAATCTTGTCTTTTTGCACAAGCGGCACAGTAATTAAAGATCTGAGACCTTTCTGCATCGCATAATACGGATATTTATAATTTTTATCTTTTCTAATATCATTTATGATATAAGGCTTGCCGCCTTTTACAACCCTGCCCGCAATACTCTCCCCGACCTTAAGGGTCCTTTTTGCCTTGTGAAATCTTTTGTTATCAAAGCCATAAGAAGAACGCAAAAGCAGTTCGCAGCCTGATTTATCGAGAAGCCTCAGGGAACAGGCAGAGACGTTCATTATAGTCGCAGCTTTTTTTGTTATAAGGGCAAGGACTTCGTCAAGACGAAGCGTAGAGGTTATAGACTTACCTACTTCATATAACGCGGAGAATTCTTCTATTTTCTTTTTGAGGTTTTCTTTGAGCGAGCTGTTTTCTTTTTGCGGCATAATTTGAGTCTCGGGGCGCCTTCCCACAGGCCTTCCAGATTATAGAACTTCCTGACATCCCCATAAAATATATGGGCTACAACATCATAAGCGTCTACAAGCGCCCAGATGCCTTCGCTATAGCCTTCTATATTAGAGATAACCTCTCCTTTTTCGGAAAGGCCTGCTTCTATGTTTTCTGCTATTGTCTGGCACCGCTTTGTTGAAGAGGCGTTTGCTATGACAAAAAAATCCGTAATGCCGGACACCTTCCTCATGTCCAGTATTACAACATCCTCTGCAAGCTTTGCCTTTGCAAGTTCCGCAACAAGCAGGGCTTTTTCTTTAGATCTCACAAATTGATATGCTTTTACTTGTTGCCCATGATACAAAACATATTTGTATCGCAGGTAGGACATTTGCCCTTCATTGCTTTTCTTTTGTTCTTCATCGTAACTTCTTTTGCGTCTTTCATTT
>CAKKRB010000008.1:0-30382 GCA_919902485.1 Omnitrophica bacterium GWA2_41_15
ACGGTGGGGGAAAAATTCAGCGGATATCATACATCTTTTGAAAGAATTTAGCCTCTTAGTGTGTCTTATATAGTAGAAAGGAGGCTATCCAGGGCCATGAACAAGAAAGAAAAAGGCGAAATAGCGGATCTAAGAGGAGAGCTGCGGAACACTGCGAAAGATTTAAGAGGAGAGTTGCGAAGCAGTGCGGAAGAATTAAGAAGACACATGGGTGTCTTCTTTGAAGGACTGCAGTCGGAAATCAAGGTTATAGCCGAACAGCACGGTAGTATCATGACTAAACTCGAAGAGCATGATAGGCGATTTGATAGAGTCGATCTGAGATTTGATAGGATCGACTTAGAGTTTAGCGCTATGAAGACAGGTTTGTTTGACACCAGCCACAGGGTAGATGACCACGAAACAAGAATCAGAAAATTAGAATTAACTAAAAGATAGTTTTTATCAACCCATTAATTCCTTAACCAATTTTGTCCCCGCTGATTCGTTTTGCATTCGCAAAGCGAATCAAAACGGTGGGGGCAAAATTCAGCGGCTATTATACATGGGAGACAAGATGAAAGTTCTTATTACAGGCGGGGCAGGGTTTATAGGGTCGCATCTTAGCGATGAATTGATAGCAGACGGGAATGAGGTAACTATATTAGACGACCTTTCTACGGGAAGGTTTGAGAATATTGCCCATTTAGATGGAAATAAGTCATTCCAATTTATAGAAGGCACTATACTTAATGAAATGCTTGTGGATAAATTAGTCGAAAGATGCGATGTGGTATATCATTTAGCCGCGGCAGTAGGAGTAGATCTTGTAGTAAAGAAGCCGCTGGAATCTTTAGTTACTAATATCAAGGGAAGCGAGATTGTCCTTGATATGGCGCACAGGTATCATAAAAAAATTCTTATAACATCTACATCTGAAATATACGGCAAGAATACAAACGGCCCTTTAAAGGAAGATGATGACAGGATTTTAGGCTCGCCTCTTAAAGTGAGATGGGGTTATTCTACGGCAAAGGCAGTGGATGAGATGCTGGCTTATATCTACTGGAAAGAGAAAAAAGTTCCGACTATCATAGTGAGGCTTTTTAATACAGTCGGGCCCAGGCAAACAGGCGCATACGGTATGGTTATACCCAGATTTGTGGGCCAGGCTCTTAAGAATGAGGATATGACTGTATATGGAACAGGAAAGCAGTCCAGATGTTTCTTGCACGTCAAGGATGTTATTAAGACTCTTATTAAACTAATGAATAATAAAGATGCTGTAGGCCAGGTATTTAATATAGGTAGCCAGGAAGAGATAACAATAGAGAACTTAGCGGAAAAAATTATAGAAATCACAAAAAGCAAATCAAAATTAGTTTACATACCATATGAAAAGGCATACGAAGAAGGCTTTGAAGATATGCAAAGACGTGTGCCTGATACCACCAAGGTCAAAAATTTAACAGGCTTCAAGCCTACCATAGATTTAGAAGGTACTATAAAAAGTGTAGTAGAATATTATAAAAGATAACCATGCTTAAGACCTACCTGATACCATTCTTATTATCTTTCAGTTTATCTATTATTCTCACTCCTATAGTGAGAAAGATAGCTATATTAAAAGGCCATATCGCAGAACCCAGGGAAGACAGGTGGAATAAGAATCCCACGGCGCTTTTCGGGGGGATAGCTATATTCCTGAGTTTTATTATCCCATACGCTCTTTTTGTAAAGTTTGATATACAGGCCCTGGGTATTATGCTGGCAGGATGTTTTATTTTCGGCGTAGGTATATTTGATGATGTATTTCATATAAAGCCCTACACAAAGCTTCTTGCGCAGATAGTGGTGGCAGCTTTACTTGTAAATTTCGGCATAAAGATCAATATAATACCATATCATCTCATAAGCATACCTCTTACAATATTATGGATTGTTGGTATTGTGAATTCATTTAATCTTCTGGACAACATGGACGGTCTTTCAGGAGGGATAGGGGCTATAGTAGGAATTGTCTTATTCGTATTTTCTATTTTAAATGGAAACCTTGAAGTGGGACTGCCTGCTTTGATTCTTGCCGGAAGCCTTTTAGGATTCTTAAGATATAATTTTAATCCAGCTAAGATTTTCATGGGAGACTCAGGAAGCATGTTTATAGGTTTTATGCTTGGAGCTATTGCTTTGCAGGGAACATGGAAAGAATCAGCTCATTTAATGATGGTGCTTCTCATACCGTTACTTATCCTGGCAGTGCCCATATTTGACACCATGTTTGTAACTTTAATGAGGAGTATTAATTCACGTAAAGTTTTCCAGGGAGGTAAAGATCATATATCTCACAGGATGGTGGTGCTGGGGCTTTCAGAGAGAAAAACTGTAACAGCCCTGTATTTTATAAGCCTGGTTTTCGGGTCTATCAGTATTCTTTCCATGTTTGTAAGTCCAACTGTAACTATTATTCTTATGCTTTTAACGGTCATAAGCCTTGTATATTTCGGCTTATTTTTAAGCAAAGTAAAGGTTTATGGAGAAGGGGAAATCGGTGCACTCAAGAAGAAAAACGGGAATGTAGTCCTGAATAATATGCTTCTTTATAAAAGAAGGATTCTGGAAGTGGGGGTGGATTTTATTTTGATATGTCTGGCATATATCGCGGCAAATCTTTTAAGATATGAAGGAGTTTTATCAATAGACAGCCAGAATCTTATAGTTCGTTCTCTGCCTTTAATATTGATTATTAAATTCCTTGTATTTTTCAAGTTCGGGCTTTACAGGGGCATATGGAGGTATGTGAGCGTTTCGGATCTTGTAAATATTTTTAAAGCAGTATCTTTCGCGTCCATAGCTTCTGCGTTAGTAGTGCTTTTTATATGGCGTTTTCAGGGATTTTCAAGGGCTGTTTTTATAATAGACTGGCTGTTACTTTTTCTTTTTGTATCAGGTTCAAGGGTTTTGGAGAGGGTATATAAAGAAATATTTGACCAGGCAAGCCTTAACGGCAAAAAAGTTCTTATTTACGGCGCAGGCGACGCTGGAGAGTTTATCTTAAGGGAGATGAGAAATAACAGGGTATTGCATTATGATCCTGTAGGGTTTCTGGATGACGATGAAGACAAGATAGGCAGGCGTATCCATGGAGTGGCTGTTCTTGGAACCAAAAAAGACATTGGAAAGATCCTGAAAACCAGGGAAATAGACGAACTTATCATAGCCATACCAGGAATATCAAAGCATATCATGGAAGAAGTCATTGCCGCATGCAATAGCCTTGACGTAAAGTGTAAAAAGATATCAGATATCCTTCCTAAATGATTATTTACGCAGAGCTGGGTTTAAGGCAGGGTCGTTATACATCTTGTGTTGCTTGTAAGATTTAATCTTTTTCCTTCCGGAATAAATATCATCCATTAATTCTTTCAGGCATTTAAGAAGGTCTTCAGATTTTTCCTGGACCTGCTCGAGCATTTTAGAGCATTTTTCTATGTGGGCTATGTCAATGTCTTTGCGGTTAATTTCTTTTTTTAAATTATAGGCCCTGAGAGCGAGTATTGTTAATCTGTCATAAAGGCTTCCTGGGTTTTCAGAATTCATAGGAAGGGTCTGGTCTATAACCCGTAGGGGACGATCGCGATCGTCCCCTACAATATCCTTTACGATAAGGTTATCTATGGCATCTATAAGGTCATTTCTTTTCTGGTTTTCTTTATCTATTTTTCTTTTTAAGTCAGCTATACAGCTGTCAGGCACATCTTTACGCCTTACCTCGTCTTCATAGCCCCAGAGCGTAAAATTCGCAACCAATAGGTCTATTATAGTCTTTTCAATAGGTGTAGAGCCTGTATTTTTAAAGTCTTTATTATACAGGTCTTCCACAAGGGTATTTATAGATTTAAGCCACTTTTCCATAGCTAAAATATTATATCATATTTTTATTTTTTATGGTATATTATAAACTTAAATGAGAAAGAATATTCTGATTATAAATCCATTCGGCATAGGGGATGTTCTGTTTTCAACAGTACTAGTAAAGCAATTAAGAAAAGATAACCCCAATAGTTATATAGCGTATATATGTAACCTGAAAGTAAAAGATATTCTGGTTACCAATCCTGATATCAATGAAGTCCTTGTATTTGAGCGCGATGAATACAGAAATGAATGGAAAAAATCAAAGATTAAAGGCATAAAAAAGTTTTTAGAGTTCTGGAGAGAGGTAAAAAAGAAAAAATTTGATATAGTATTTGATCTTTCACTTGGCAAGGAATATGCGTTTTTCTGCTGGAGAGCAGGGATAAAAGATAGAAGAGGGTTTGACTATAAAGGCAGAGGCAGATTTTTAAACCATAAGCTCCTGTTCGATGGTTTTAACGACAAGCCTGTCGCAGAATATTACTTGGATTTACTTAAGGAACCCCAGAGGTGGCCGGAGGCCTCCTCTGGGGTTGAGGTGGTTAAAACAGTTTTAGTTACAACTGATTCGGATAAAGCCTATATAGACAATTTTTTAAACCAATCCGGCATTAAAAACGAAGATATTCTGATCGGCATTGCCCCTGGCGGAGGCATGAGTTTCGGGAAAGAAAAACAGGGCAGGAAAAGATGGTCTGGGAAAAAATTTGCAGAGCTTTCAGATAAAATAATTGGAAGATATAATGCTAAGATTGTTCTTATATGGGGGCCAGGAGAAGAAGATCTTGTAAAAGAAATAATGGATAACATGAAGTCAAGGCCAATAGTAGCTCCCAAGACAACCATAAGAGAAACAGCGGCTTTGATGAAAAAATGCAGATTAGTTATATCCAATGACGGCGGTATGCTGCAAATAGCCGTAAGTCAGGGTGTTAACACAATATCGATATTTGGGCCTACGGATGATAAAGTCTATGGCCCATATCCAAGAGGCGAGAAAAATACAGTGATAATTTCAGATGCAGATTGCAGGCCGTGCTATAAAAAGTTTAAATTGCCTGAATGTGGGCATAAAAAATGCTTAGAAGATATTTCCGTGGATGATGTATTAGGAAATATAAAACTGTAGGGCAGGTTTAAACCTGCCCTACAGCTCGCTTGTTTCCCTCTCCCGTTTATGGGAGAGGGTTAGGGTGAGGGAGGAATCATGAAAGTCGATATTTTTACTCTTAAAAAACAATACGAGAACCTTAAAGGCGAACTAAGAGGCCCTATTGAAAATGTTATGTCTTCAGGCGCTTTTATTCTTGGAGAAGACGTGGGGTTTTTTGAAAAGGAATTCGCGGAATATTGCGGGGTTAAATATGGTATAGGCGTGAATTCCGGAACCGACGCTTTATTTCTGGCTTGCCTTGCCTGTGGAATAGGAAAGGATGATGAGGTAATAACCCCGGCTTATACTTATATAGCTACGAGTCTTGGAATTTCGATGGCAGGCGCAAAACCAGTTTTTGTGGATACAGAAGAAAAAACTTATAGCATAGATGTTTCAAAAATAGAAAAAGCTATTACTAAAAAGACAAAAGCTATTCTTTTAGTTCATCTCTACGGCCATCCTGCTGATATGGATCCAGTAATACAGATTTCCCAAAAGTATAAACTGAAAGTCATAGAAGACTGTGCCCAGGCGCACGGCGCGCTTTATAAAAATAAAAAGGTGGGTAGCTTTAGAGACGCAGCATGTTTTTCATTTTACCCAACCAAGAATTTAGGGGCATTTGGCGATGCCGGCATGGTGTTGACTAATTCGGAAGAAATAAAGGATAAGATGGTTCTTCTGCATGATTACGGCCGCAAAGGTAGATACGAAAACATAATAAAAGGTTATAATTCCAGGCTTGATACGCTCCAGGCAGCGATACTCCGCGTAAAGCTTAAACATCTGGATAAATGGAATGAAAAGCGCAGGAAAAACGCCAGCCTGTACACCAAATTATTTAGAGAAGCAAAGCTTGATATAGTTCTTCCTTATGAAGCGGAATACGCGAAACATGTTTACCACCAATATACAGTCAGGGTTAAAAATAGAAAAGATGTAATGGAAAAATTAGCCAATGAAGGTGTGAGAACGCTGATTCACTATCCAATACCCGTGCATCTTCAGGAATGTTATAAAGAACTAAAGCATAAAAAAGGAGATTTTCCTATAGCAGAAAAATGCTGCGAGGAGATTATGAGCCTTCCTATGTATCCGGAACTTACAGAAGAAGAAATCAGGTACGTTGTAAATACTTTTAGTAAAATAATATGAAACTTTTGATTATAGGCGCTTCCGGGGTTTTGGGAAGCAGATTACATAACGACGCAATAAAGAAGAAATGGAATGTTCTAGGAACGTATTGTTCTCATGAGCGCGTTGGCCTGTCTTATTTGGATGTAAGAGATAAAAATAGTCTTGAGAAGGTATTTAATTTTTTTAAACCGGAAGTTGTAGTCATGGCTGGCGGTATAACAGATGTGGATTTATGCACATTGAAGCCGAAACTAGCAGAGGATGTAAACATAAAAGGCACATTAAATATGGTAAAAGAAATAAAAGAATATGGTTCCAAACTGGTTTATGTGTCCACTGATTACATATTTGACGGCGAAAATGGGCCATATAAAGAAAATAATAAGCCGAATCCAATAAACATATACGGCAAGACAAAACTGGAAGCAGAAAATATCATTAGAAGCAAATTAAAAGATAATCTTATTGTCCGTACTGCTCAACTTTACGGAGCATTACACCTGCGAGGTGGGCAGAATGCCCTCCTCGCAGGTGGTGAGGTTAAAGTGGTTCAAACCAATAATTTCACAATAAAAATAATCCACAATATGCAGAATAATAAAAAGGTTTACGCCGCAGATGATTTGTATTCCACTCCTACTTATTCTGGATCATTGTCAGATATATTGATAAAGTTGATAGAAAAAAACTCCGAGGGCATTTATCACGGAGCAGGAGCTGAATTTTTAAGCCGTTATGATTATGTCAATAAAATTGCAGACATGTTTGAGCTCGATAAAGGTTTAATACAAAGAGTTAAATTAAAGGACTTGAAACTAAAAGCAAAGAGGCCCAGAAAAGGCGGGTTGAAAATAGATAAGATATGCAGCATAGTGGAAATAAAAGTAAATAATGTAGATTATTATTTAAAACTGTTAAAAACCGACATAACCTCGTAGGTGACCCTTAAGGGTCACCTACGAGGTTGGGAGGGTGTCATGATACCGGTATTTAAGCCTTCATACGGAAAAGAAGAATTTGAGGCTCTTAAAAAAGTCATGGAGTCAGGCTGGGTAGGCCTGGGCCCAAAGACCCAGGAATTTGAAGAACATTTTGCGAAATATATAGGCGTTAAATATGCGGTAGCGCTTAATTCCTGCACTGCAGCGCTTCATCTGGCCATGAAGGTTATGGATATTGAAGGAGGCGAAGTCCTTACTACGCCTGTCACATTCGTATCTACGAATCACGCGATTCTTTACAATAACGCAACGCCTGTTTTCTGCGACGTGGAGCCTGATACGCTGAATATAAGCTTTAAGGAGATCGGAAAAAATATTACCAAAAATACAAAGGCAATAGTTACAGTGCACTATGGCGGCCATCCATGCGATATGGACCCTGTTATTAAACTGGCAAAGTCGCGCGGTATTAAAGTGATAGAAGATGCTGCTCATGGATGCGGTGGAGAATATAAAGGAAGAAAAATTGGCACTCTGGGGGATATAGCCTGCTTTTCATTTCATGCAGTTAAGAATCTCGCAACAGGCGAAGGCGGCATGATCGCAACCAATGACCAGAAAATATACGAACGGCTTAAAAAACTCAGATGGCTTGGCATAAATAAAGGCACCTGGGATAGAGAAATATCTGAAGAGCATAGTAATGTTAAAAAATATTCCTGGTATTATGATGTGGAAGAAGTGGGGTTTAAGTGCCATTTGAATGATATCCCTGCGGCAATAGGATTGGTCCAGCTAAAAAAATTAGACAAGATGAATAATATAAGGCGGAAACTTAGTTTCAGGTATAATGAACTTTTAAAAGGCGCGGGAGACATAGAAACGCCTGTAGTAAAAGATTATGCCAAAAGCGCTCATCATAATTATGTGATTAAAACAGAAAAAAGAGACGGTTTAAACGCTTATCTGCAGGAAAAAGGCATATCTACAGGAGTTCATTATATACCGAACCATCATTACAGGATGTATAAAAACTGCAAGGCAGACTGCCCTGTTGTAGAAGAAGTCTGGAAGAAGCTTTTAACTTTGCCGCTTTATCCTGATTTGACTTTCAAACAGCAAGACATGATAATTAAACACATAAAGGATTTTTTCAAATGAGATGCGATATTATAATTCCTGTCTGGAATCTTAAACATTATACTGAGCAGGCTGTGGAAAGTATTATTAAGAATACTGATTACCCATACCGCCTTATAATCATAGACAACGGCAGCGAGAAAGAAACCAAGGAATATCTTGAGAGCTTGAAAAATGACAAGAGGCTGCCTGGTTATATTCTGATAAGAAACGAAGAAAATCAGGGCTATACAATAGCCACAAATCAGGGAATGGAAATCTCTGATGCGCCATATGTCTGCCTGCACAATAACGATACAATAGTCTGTAAAGGCTGGCTTAACGAAATGGTGGCAGTGGCGGAGTCTTCAAAAGAAATAGGCATAGTGAACCCGAATAGCAATAACCTGGGCTCCAGAAAATCCTGGCATATGAGCCTTGATAAATACGCTGAAAAGCTTATGAAAGAACATAAAGGCCAGTATATTGAGATGGCCACTGCCATAGGGTTCTCTTACTTAATAAAAAGAGAAGTAATAAATAAAATAGGCATATTAAAAGTCGGTTACGGCCTTGGGAATTTTGAGGACACAGAATACTGCATAAGAGCGTTTAATAACGGCTATAAGTCAGTTTTTGCAAGGGGCGCTTATGTCTGGCATGCTGAAAACGCTTCGTTTGACCTTGTGGAAGAATACGAGGAGATGTTCAAAAAGAACCAGGAAATGTTTTACCAGATGTTTGGAAAGCCAGGCAGGCTTCTTTATGTGCTGACAAAAAGGAATGAGGCTTATTTTGATAAACTCAAAAAAGAAACATACTATCTATCCCAGAAATTAAACTGGGTATGGATAATATCAGCGATGCGAACCGGCAAGATCCCGGCAAATGTCCATACCAATATTATACGATTCAGGTATTTAGCGCCGTTTTTTAGAATCAGGTGCATCTGCAGGATCTTGATAAAAAAGAAAAAATTCAGCAAGATTATTACAGATGATGCTATTCTTTATAATATTTTAAACAGATTAAAAAGATTTCATAAAGCAGAGCTGGTAAAAGTCTAAATGGCAAATTTATTAAGAAAATTTTACACTGATTTCTGGCTGCTGAATATGATAAGGGCATTTTTTACGCCTTACATGATAGAAAAGAAAAAAGAAGCACTTCTTTTTGACGATTCCATGTTTTACAGGATTAATCTAAACTGTAGGGGAGATGCTTGTTATGGCTATGCGAACATAGAAGACAGAAGGACAAAGGCAAGAGTCTTTGTATCTCCTATGCACAAGCTTCCGTTTTATGATAATAAGGTTAAATTGATATTTGTGGATTTTGAAACCATAAAAAATTATAAAAATCTGGGCAGGATTTTTAAAGAGTGGTCAAGAATTTTGGTTCCTAATGGCATTCTTTCAATAGATAATATAGAATTAAACGAAGACATAACCGGTAGATTATCAATTCTCGGCTTCAATCAGGTGTTTAAGGGCTCAAATTCTCAGAAATACCTGCCCGTAGCATATTTTACATACACACCTGTAAAAGAATTTAAAGAAAAGACGCCGCCTGTCTTAAAGCCTGACAGCGATAAGATTGAATTAAAAAATATGATTGAATATATCAGGCCTGACAGGTTGGAAGAATTTTTAAAGGAGGCTAAATCCGGCCTCAAGCCGGGAGGCAGGCTGGAATTATCAATAAAAAATGAAGTTTTTATGGAAGGAAATAAGTTTATAAGCTTTTTTGACAAAGGAAACCTCGCGCAGTTTCTTACAGAGGCAGGATTTTTATTCGAAAAGATCGAATTGGTAGATAAAAATATAGAAGTCATTGTAAAAAAGAAAGAAACTCTCGCCCTGAAAATAGAAAAGCCAAAGCGCATCTGCGCAATAGGCCAGTATATGATGATCAGGTATAATCAGCTCGGGTTTGACTGGGATGGCATACCCAGGGCTATGGATGAACTTGGGTATGATTACATATTGCTTGAAGGTATGCGCAATATGGATTACAAGATTTTGCATAAAGCCATACTCGCTTATGGGCCGGATTATATACTTTTAGTATTAAAAGAGACTCTTCCGATACTTTTTGATATAGCCAAAGATCTGAAAAAAATGGGCACAAAGACCATTTTCTGGTTTACTGATCCTGATACGCCTTGGCAAATGGATTTGAACGGAATACTGGACTATATGTTTTTGAGTAACACAGGACAGCTGGAGGATTACAAAAAGGCATTTAATATAAAGAATGTATATTTTATGGCCCAGCCATGCACGCCGTCTATAATGCATCGTTGTAATCTGCCGGAGATATATGACGTAGGTTTTACAGGGGCTCTAAGTAAAGATAAACTTCATGACACCAGGAGAAAAGTCGTAAACGATTTATCCGGTAAATACAATGTGGCGGTGCGGAACAATATGCGTAATCACGTGTCAGAATTTTACTCGCAGTCAAAGATAGTTTTCGGAGCAAGCGATTTTAAATACGAACTTTATACTTCAAACAGGATCTTTGTGGCAATGAGCTGCCAGAGGCTATATCTTACGAATAAATTTCCAGGCATTGAGAGGCTTTTTAAAAACAAAGAGCACCTATTGTGGTTTGAGAATTATAGCGAGGCAATGGATATAGTAGATTATTACCTTAAGCATGATAGCGAGCGGAATAGAATTGCTGAGAATGCTGCCAGGATAGCGCATGCCAAGCATACCTATAAAGAGAGGCTTAAGAATATTTTTGATATAGTGGAAGGCAAGACAGATAATTTTTATGGCTTTCTAGAATAATATGAAAAATCCCATAAGACTAATAAGACATAAGTTAAAAGAGCATTTATTCTTCAGAAACAAGAGAGGTCTTTTTGAAGTAAACCTGGAAAACATATACGATGACAGCCAGTTTCAGAGTAGAAGGCGGGATGAGTATTTTGAATATGGCTCTGCTCTAGAGGAAGTATTTTCAAATACCAGCCTTATGGATATAGGCTGCGCAAACGGGCATTTATTAGACTATTTTTATCAGAAAGGAGCGAGAAGGAATATAGCAGGGCTTGAAGGTTCTGAGGCAGCCTTTAAGTACATGCCGGAACATATAAGGCCCTATATCATAAAGGCAGATCTTAGTAAGATTATTAAAGCTCCTGACAGAAAATACGATCTTGTGAATTGCACAGAGGTGGGGGAGCATATACCGTTTAAATACGAGGATGTTTTTCTAAAAAATATAACCAGGTTTACGGCTAGGAATCTGGTACTCTCGTGGGCAGATACATGGGAAGGCTGGCACGGGATGGAAAAGCAGGAGCACGTAAACCCCAGAAGCAAGAGGTATGTCATTAAAAAACTTAAAACCCTGGGGTTTAAGTTCAATAAAAAATTAACTGATAAACTTGTGCGGAACCTTTTAAAACGAAAAGTCCATGACCACTGGATAAAAAGGGTAATGGTTTTTGATAAATGAAGCAGCCTATAACAGTTGTTATTATCGCAAAGAATGAAGAAAAAAGAATCGTGCCGTGTTTGGAGAGTGTTAAGTGGTGCGATGAGATTGTGGTCGTGGATGATATGAGCGTGGACGAAACCGCTCATATTGCCCGTAAATATGGAGCAAAGGTAGTGGCTCATCTGTCAAGCGGCGATCATGATAACCAGCGGAATATCGGGATTGATAATGCATCGAGCAATTGGATATTGCAGATGGATGCTGATGAGATGGTTTCGCCTGAATTAGGGAGAGACATTAAAGGCATTTTGTTGAGACATGTAGAATTTGCAGCTTTTAGCATCAAAAGGAGAAATTATTTTCTCAGAAAGTTTATGGCGCACGGCGGATGGTTTGAAAATCAGGTAAGGCTTTTCAGAAAAGATAAGGCAAGGTATATTGGCCACAACGTGCATGAGACTTTAAAAGTAGACGGAAACATAGGTCGATTAAAATCATGGCTTGATCATTATGCCTTTAGTTCGGTGAGCCAATACATTACGCGGCAGATTTATTATGCAACCATAGAATCGCGGGTTATGTATGAGGATAGGGGCAGGATAAACATAAAAGAAATAATCTATCACCTTAAGGTGAAACCTGTTAAGCTTTTTTTCAAGCTTTATATTAAAAAACAGGGTTTCAGAGATGGAATGCACGGATTTATATTTTCAATTTTAAATGCCTGGCGCCATTATGCAATATGGGCTGTATATTGGGAGAAGTATTATAAAAATTTAGCGTTAAGGTTTAAAGAAAATGTGGCAGTAAAAGTAGATATAATAATGCCGGTTGCAAGCGGTGTCGAGATTACCAGGAATTGTATAGAGAGTATTATTGTTAATACCGGTATTCCATTCAGGCTTATAGTAATTGATAATAAAAGCGATTTAGCTGCAAAGAAATATCTAAATAGCGTAAAAAGTATACTCAAGAATAATTTTACCCTTATTGAAAATATTGAAAATATCGGATGGATAAAAGCTGTCAATCAGGGAGTAAAGGCTTCAAATGCACCTTATGTTTGCATTATGAATAACGATGTGATAGTAAGCGATAGGTGGATTGATAATATGGTAGAGGTTGTGGATAAGAATCCTAAGATAGGCCTTATGAACCCGAGATGGGAAAAAGGAAGTTTCAAAGGTGCCAGGTGTGAATACATAGAGACGGACTGGTGCAGAGGGTTTTGCGTACTTATTAAAAGAGAGGTCATTGATAAGATAGGCGGTTTTGACGAGGCGTATGGATTTGGTTACTGGGAAGATCATGATTATTCCGTAAGGGTGATTAATGCCGGATATGTGCCGGCTCTGGCATTAAATTCCTTTGCGGAACATATCAAGAATGTTAGCGTTAAAAATGAGATGAAAAAGAGAGAATGGGATGAGCTTTTTGCGAGGAACAGGGATACTTTTGAAAAGAAATGGGGTAAGCCGAAAAGAATAATAATAGCGATAGATAGAAAAATTGCCTGCGACAGAATAACGCTGCTAGAGGTTATGGAAAAGGCGCTGGAATTGGCAAGAAAACAGAATAAGATCTATATTTTTAGTAATGTTTATAATTTAAATCTGCCCCTGCATACTAATATAAAATATGTAAAATGTTCTCCTTTATTATTCGGCCTGGATATAAATATCAGGATTTTCTTTAACAGAAAAAGAAAAAACAGTAAACGCTATAATGAATTATATGTAGGCAAAAATCGGAATGAACTATGAATAAGCTTTCAGTGGTTACAATCGCGAGGAATGAAGAGCAAAATATAGCCGCATGCATCAATAGCGCGAAGAGCTGGGCAGACGAGCATATAGTGGTGGATGATTTCAGCGCAGATAGGACTGTGGAGATTGCCAGGGCGAATGGCGCGATAGTTTTCCAGAGAAAAATGGATATAGAGGGTGTTCACAGAAACTGGGCCTATAGCAAGGCGAGAAATGAATGGGTGCTGAGCCTGGATGCGGATGAAGAAGTGACGCCTGAATTAAAAGAAGAGATTAGCCGCGCAATCCAGTCAGACGATTATGTGGTTTGTAATATCCCCTTAAGGACTTATATAGGAAATTACTGGGTTCAGTATGGCGGCTGGTATCCGGGTAGAAAAGACAGACTTTTTAAGAAAAATGAATTTAAATATGAGGAAGTCGGAGTTCATCCAAGAGTTTTTTATAAAGGCAGATGCGGCAGGCTGAATAGCGATATTATCCATAAAGGCTATGAGGATTTCGCAGAACTGTTCAGAGGTCTGGACAGCCAGACAATGCTTGAGGCGCAGAAATGGTTCAATGAGGGCCGGAAAGTCGGCGTAGGTCTTATGCTCTGGAAAGCGTGCGATAGGTTTTTCAGGGCTTATATAGCTAAAAAAGGTTACAAAGATGGCGTGGTAGGCTTTGTAGTGGCAATGAACGGCGCATTGTATCAGATTTTTAGCTTTGCAAAATACTGGGAGCTTAAGAATCTTGTGAAGCGTTAATTCACAAACCAAGTCATACTCGTTTTGTGAATTAACGAAAGGAAATAGTGATAAAAGCGATATTTTTAGATAGAGACGGGGTTATAAATAGGGATCCTGGATTTGGGGATTATATAAAGAGCTGGAAAGAGTTTGAGTTTATGCCGGGCGCGATTGATGCCATAAAACTTCTCAATAAAAAAGGCTATGAGATATTTGTAATCTCAAATCAGGCAGGCGTGGCAAAGGGGCTTTTTTCGCAAGGATCGCTTAATGAGATTACGAAAAATATGTTGAAAGAAATAGAGGCAAAGGGCGGGAAGATTAGGCGGGTTTCTTATTGCACTCATGCTAGTGACGCAGGATGCGACTGCAGGAAACCTAATACAGGCCAGATAAAGAATGCCACTAAAGGCCTGGATATAGATTTTAAAAAGACATATTTTATAGGAGACTCAAGGCTTGATGTGGGAGCAGGCAGGAATATTGGCTGTAAAACAATCTTACTTTTAACAGGCAAAGAAGAACCAGAGGATGTGAAGACTTGGCAGTATAAACCTGATTTTATAATGAAAAGCCTTATGGAGGCAGTCGAATGGATATTAAAAGACGAGCAAAAATCTTAGGAGAACTTTTTAGATTCTTATGGCAGAGAAAACTCTGGTGGATGATACCAATCGTAGCGGTGCTTTTATTATTCGGTTTATTGATATTTTTTACCCAATCATCAGCTGTCGCGCCGTTTATTTATACATTATTTTAAAAATTTCCCTTGAAAAAGCCATATTGCGTGATATACTATAAGTATAGTAAATTAACAAAATTGTTAACTCGTTATACTTATATATGAATTACATAAAATTAAGACAGATAAAGAAACTTTACTTTGGGTATGAAGAACTTGCGCGTATCTTGGGTATCAGCGCTGAATCCGGCCGCGTAACAGCGGTGAGATTTGTTAAGCAAGGCGTATTGGTGCGGCCTAAAAAAAATATATATATCCTGCGCGAAAAATGGGATAATCTCGCGAGAGAAGAGAAGTTCATGCTGGCAAACCTCATGCAAAGCCCTTCGTATGTTTCTTTAATGACGGCCATGGATTATTATGAAGTTACAACCCAGGTCCAGAATAATTTTATAGAGTCAGTGCTTATTTATAGGACCAAGCGGATAGAGATAGAAGGGGCTGTGTTTAATTATAGCAGGATAAATAAAGATCTTTACTCATGCTTTATAAAAAAAGAAGGATTTTTCATCGCGGTTCCTGAGAAGGCATTCCTGGATGCGCTATATTTTATGTCGCTTGGCAGGTATACGTTTGACATTACTTCAATAGACCGTGCTAGGCTTGATAAATCGCAAATAAAAAAAATAGCAGGAGCGTATCCGAAAAAGACGCAAGTTTTATTAAGGAAATATGGATATATTTAAATTGCATGAAAAATTTGAAATAGAAGCGCTGGAAGGCCTTAAGAATGCGGATTTATTACGGCCCCTTGTGTTTGGAGGCGGGACAATGATGAGGCTTTGTTATGGCCTCAACAGGTATTCGACAGACCTTGATTTCTGGTTTGTAAAAAAGGTGGAAGAAAGAGCGTATTTTAATAAGGCGAAAAAATACCTAGAAGGCCTTAATGAGCTTACGGATTCCAAGATTAAGGCAAATACCATTTTATTCGAAATGCGTTCTAAATATCATCCGAAAAGACTTAAGATAGAGATTAGAAGAGGCTTGGAGAAATGCGATTTTGAAGAAAAAATAGCATTTTCAAAATATGATACAAGGCAGGTTCTTTTGAGGGTCCATACCCTTGAGCAGACAATGGAGAATAAGATAAAAGCAGCGCTTGATAGAAAGGATATAAGAGATTTTTTTGACATAGAGTTTCTTTTGAGAAGAGGCATTGCGATTGGATCGGGTAGAAGCAAGCTTCTGGAATTAAAAAATATAGCCGGTAATTTTAGAGAAAGTGAATTTAAAGTTACCCTGGGTTCTGTGCTGGATACTGAGGCGAGAAAATATTATGTAAAGAATAAATTTGATTATCTTATAAGGATTATAGGATGAAAATACTCATTTCATACGCTTGCGCTGGGGTAGGACATAAAAAGGCGGCTTTGGCAATAGAAAAGGCCCTGGCTGGCCATAGTGGCGTAGAGGTAAAGAATATAGATATCCTGGATTATACCAACGCGTTCTTTAAAGCGTCGTATCCGAATGTGTATTTATTTCTTATAAACAGGCTCCCTACATTCTGGGGGCTGTTTTATTATTTGCTGGACTCGAGGCCTGTGGATTTTTTTATGGCGCCTGTGAGGAGGTTTTTACACAGGCTTAATTCCAAAAAGTTTGTAGAGTTTATAAAAATGACTAATCCTGATATAGTGGTATCAACGCATTTTATGCCGAGCGAGATTGTCTCAGGCTTAAAACAAAAGGGCGAGTATAAAGGAAAACTTATAAATGTGGTGACTGATTTTATAGCGCATTCTTTCTGGATGGCGAACGAGTCAGATTATTTTATAGGAGCCATACAAAAGACCAAGGCGGATCTATTGAGGCGCGGCGTACCTGAGGAAAAAATCAAGATTATGGGTATTCCATGCGACCCTGTGTTCAGTATTTCAAAAGGCAAAGAAACATTAATGAGGCAATTAGGCATAGAGCCTGGATTTTTCAATGTGCTTATGATGAGCGGAGGATTTGGGACAGGGCCTATGAGAGATATAGTGATGAGGTCTAATGAGCTTGACCTGGAAGCAAGGTCAAAGATACAGCTTATTGTCATATGCGGCAAGAATGAGCTGTTATTTCATGAATTAAGTAGAATGAGCCAGGATTTAAAGCTTAAAATGAAGGTCTTCGGATACGTGAACAATGTAGACGAATTTATGGAGGTAAGTGATATAGTAGTTACAAAGCCAGGGGGCCTTACTATCTCAGAGGCGCTTTCAAAGACTCTGCCGATGATCATAGTCCAGCCGATATTGGGACAGGAAACAAGAAACTGTAAGATATTGACTGGTTACGGCACTGCGGTTCAGGCAAACACAACAGAAGAGGTTTTTGATTACATAATGGAATTCGCGTCTTGTCCTGAAAAAATACTCGGCACCCGGACCAGAATAAAACTCCTTCGTTACCCGGACGCTGCCAAAAACATAGCTGACTTCGTAAACAACTTGACACTTTAGTCAGTAGGGCAGGTTTAAACCTGCCCTACTGTTTTTATTATGAAGATTATAGAGTTAGTAGGTAAAACAGCGGATAAATTAAAAATCAAGGCGTATATTGTGGGCGGACCTGTCAGGGATAAACTGCTGGGCATAGCTAATTATGATCTGGATTTTGTGGTGGAAGGTAGCGGTATTAAGTTCGCGGAAACCCTGAATAAAAAATTAAAAGGCAAATTAACAACGTACCGGGCATTCGGCACAGCCACTATTGAGCTTATTAAAGGAAAAAGGATAGACATTGTTACTGCCCGTAAAGAAACTTACAAATATCCCGCTGCGTATCCTGCTGTAAAGCCGGGCGCGATAGAGGATGATTTATTCAGGAGGGATTTTACAATAAATGCGATGGCCATCAGCGTAAATAAGAAAAATTTCGGCAATCTGGTAGATTTTTACGGAGGCCAAAAGGATTTGAATAAAGGCGTGATAAGAGTCCTGCACGATAAAAGTTTTATGGATGACCCTACCAGGATTTTCAGGGCTGTGAGGTTTTCAGTAAGATTTGGATTTAAAATAGAACCGTATACAAAAAAGCTTATTAAAGAAGCGATATCAGATGGACTTTTGGGCGAGGTGAACGCGGGAAGGATCAGAAAAGAGATAGAGCTTTTCTTAAAAGAAAACGATTCGAAAAAGTGTTTGGATGTATTCAGTAAGCTGATGTAATTCCGTTCGCCGAACGGAAACCGAAAGGTGGTTTAAGTATATGGGCATACGATCAGAGAGAGTGGAAGGCCAGCTTAAAAAGGAAATCTCAAAAATATTGCAGGAAGACATTAAGGATCCAAGGATAGGTTTTGTAACTATAACAAGGATTGATATTACAGGAGACCTGAGGTACGCCAGGATCTATTTCAGCATCCTGGGAGATGATAATGCCAAAGAAGAGAGCTTGGCAGGCATTAAAAGTTCAATAGGCTTTATAAGGAAGCTTATAGCCGAAAGAATGAACCTGCGTTATGTGCCTGAGTTTTATTTTAAGCTGGATAATTCAATAGAATACAGCATAAGTCTGGAAAAGACCTTTGAAAGGATCAAGCATGAGCATAAGGACAGTCAAACAGGCGATAAAGAAGTTTAATAAATTCCTTATCACAAGCCACATAAATCCAGAAGGCGATGCAATAGGGAGCCAGGTTGCGATGGCGCGTTTATTGAGGAAACTGAGCAAGGAATCCGTAATGCTGGACGAAAGCCCTGTGCCACAGGTTTTAAAGTTTCTTCCCGGGAGCGAGAACATATTCAAGGAAATGCCGCATGATTTTAATTATCAGGCAGTTATTATGCTGGATTGCCCGGATATTACAAGGGCTGGAAGGGTTAATGAGTATATCAAAAAAGACAGCGTGATAATAAATATAGACCACCATATATCAAATATAAATTTCGGAAATTTCAACTGGGTGGATCCTGATATCTCAAGCGCTGGCGAAATGGTTTATGACCTTTTCAAGGCATTTAAATTAAAAATAGACATGGAAGAAGCCGTATCTTTATACGCCGCGATTATGACTGATACTGGTTCCTTTAGATATTCTAATACGTCTTCAAAGACTCACAGGATAATCGCTGAAATTATAGATATAGGCGTGAAGCCATATGAGATACATACAAAGATTTATGAGACGAGCAGTATCCAGGATACAAATCTTCTGGGCGAAGCTCTTCAGACAATGAAGCTGACAGAGGATGGAAAAGTCGCATGGCTCTGGGTTACAAAAGATATGCTGAAAAAGACAAAGGCTTCGCTGGAAGGCACAGAAGGCATTATAAACTTCGCTAGGTCAATAGACGGCGTGGAAATAGCTATTCTTTTCAGGGAGACCGGAACCGATGAGAGGGTGAAGGTAAGTTTCCGCTCCAAAGGTAAGGTAGATGTAAATAAACTCGCAGGGGTATTCGGCGGCGGCGGCCATCCCACTGCCAGCGGCTGCAGTGTATTCGGCAAGTTTGAAGATGTAGAAAAAAAAGTTCTGGAAAAAGCAAAAGAGATGGTTAACAATAAATCATATATTCCTTAACCAATTTTGCAGATTGTTTTTTCAATCTGCAAAATTCAGAGGCAATCAATGCATCTGGACGGAATTCTAATTGTAAATAAGCCCGCAGGTATTACCTCTCACGATGTTGTAGATTGTATCAGGAGAAAGTTTAATATAGAGCGAGTTGGCCACGCAGGTACCCTGGACCCTATGGCAACAGGCGTTCTTGTAATGCTTTTAGGCAAGGCAACCAAGCTTTCGAGTACATTCACCGGAGATAATAAAGAATATATCGCAAAGGTATTTTTCGGCAAAAAGACAGATACCCAGGATTCATCAGGCAAAGTCATTGAAGAAAAAAATATAGAAAGCCTGGATATAAAGGATATAGAAAAAGCGCTGGAAAATTTTAAAGGCTGGATAGAGCAGGTACCGCCAATGGTATCTGCGATAAAGCATAAAGGCAAAAAACTTTATCAGCTCGCCAGATCCGGCAAAACCGTGGCAAGAGAGCCCCGCAGAATAAATATAAGCGCTATTGAAATACTGGATTTTAAATTCCCGGAACTTACTTTTAAAGTAAAATGTTCTAAAGGCACTTACATCAGGACATTGTGCGAGGATATAGGGAAAGTCCTCGGCGTTCCGAGCCACATGTCAGGGCTTGTGAGGACTCAATCAGGAGATTTCTTATTAGAAGACTCAAAGGATCTTGAAGATATACATGAAAAAGACATCATATCCTACAGTTGTTACGATAGGCATATTTGACGGAGTCCATAAAGGCCACCAGGCGATTCTAAAAAAGGCCGTAAAAGAGGCAAAAAGATCACGCCTCAAGAGCGTGGTTATCACATTTAATCCGCATCCTGTAAAAGTCCTGAGCCCTGCCGCGAAAATCCCTTTTCTTGTTTCCCTTGAGCATAGAATAAAACTGATAAAAGGCGCTGGCATAGACGATTGCAGGATCCTGAAATTCACAAAGGCGTTTTCAAAAATAACCGCGGAGGAATTTATAAAAAAGATTTTAATCGATAAATTAAATTTAAAAGCCCTTGTAGTAGGCGAGAATTTTTTGTTTGGGGCCGGAGAAAGGGGTAACTTACGATTGTTGAAATCATTGGGTAAAAAATATGATTTCAAGGTATATGGCGTCAGGCCTTTGAAAATGAAGCCCACTCGGTCTGTCCCTCGACTTCGCTCTGGATGTTTAGTGGATGGTGAGCACAGTCGAACCAAAGCCCGGGGCGAAATACTGAGCGGCCGCTGCTTATCCGAGCAGTTTTATGGCCGCGAATGTATAGACGGAGATTTTGTTTCAAGCACAAGAATAAGAAAGGCGATTGAAAGAGGAGACCTGAAGCTTGCTTCAAAATTGCTCGGAAGGCCTGTGACAATTTTAGGCACTGTCGTGAAAGGGAAGAGGATTGGTAGAGTTATAGGATTCCCAACCGCAAACATTGACCCGCATCACGAATCAATTCCTCCTAGCGGCGTGTACAGCGTAGATGTAATCCTGGGTGAAAAACTTTATCACGGTATACTGAATATTAGTACGCGAAATATTGTAGAAGTGTATATATTTAATTTTAATAAAAATATCTACGGCAAAGATATAGAAGTTATATTTAAGCAAAAGATAAGAGACGAAAAAAAATTCAATTCCCTCAAAGCGCTCCAGCGCCAAATCCACCTTGACATCCAAAAAGCTGTTTAGTCCACGCCGTTATTTCACAAATCAAGTCATACTCGTTTTGTGAAATAACGCTACATTTAGCATCTATTCTTATATAAAGCCCACTATGTAGTATTTTCCTAAAAAATCTCATTTTTTCTCTTGACATGAAATCCCAATTAGGGTAAACTTTTATTGCATAGTGGTGCAAAGTGGAGTAAAGTAGAGAACACATGTTTTACGGAGAATTCAAACATACCCTGGATAGAAAGCAGCGCGTTATCATTCCCGCGAAATTCAGAGACGCGCTCAAGGAGCATTATGTTGAGCGCTTTTTTATTACGCGCGGCCTGGACAAATGTCTTTTCATGTTTGCGGAAGACGAATGGAAGGTCCAGGAGCAGAAATTTAAATCAATGTCGTTTACAAAAGCAGAATCCAGAAAATTCAACAGGCTTTATTTTTCAGGGGCATGCGAAATGATCCCTGACAAACAGGGCCGCATACTTATCCCGAGTTACTTAAGGGATTACGCGGAAATTAAAAAGGAGGTGTATAGTATCGGCGTATCGAACCGCATCGAGATATGGAGCGACAAACTTTGGGAGGAGTATTATTCTAAGTCCAAAGATACCTTCGAAGAGGTGGCCGAGAAACTCATTGAAGAGCAATAGGGAGGGAGGCTTTATGAACATACGCAATCATAATTCTGACAATGTTGTAAAATGTAAAGTTTGTGAAACAAATTTCTTTGATATTCCTGTCGAATCCATACGCAAGACGCGTTCTTTGAACATTGACCCAAGGTGCCTTGCGGCAAGCAGGGAGGTTTACAAGATACTGAGAAGCAATAATGGAAAAAAGCTATTCGCATAATCCGGTATTACTTAATGAGGTAATGAGTTTTTTGAGTCCTGCGCCCGGCCAGATAATAGTGGACGCCACAATAGGCGGCGCAGGGCATAGCGAGCAAATCCTTCAAAGAATCACACCCGGCGGCATGTTGATAGGGATCGATAGAGACGAAGAAACGTTGAGACTGGCAGCTGAAAGGCTGAGGCCTTTCGAGGGGTCGTTTAAATTGGTAAATAAAAATTTTAAGTATATTAAAGAAATACTTAAAAGCATGGGAGTTGAGAAGATAAATGGAATTATATTTGATTTGGGCATATCTTCTATCCAAATGGAGGCGTGGCAAAGGGGATTCAGCATAAAAAACGACGGTCCTTTAGACATGCGGATGGACCGGAACCAGCGCCTTACAGCAAAGGACCTGGTAAAGTCCTTGAGCGAAAAAGAGCTCTCTGACATCATAAGAGATCTGGGAGAAGAGAGATTTCATAAAAGGATAGCAAGGGGAATTGTTGAAGAAAGAAGAAAGAAAGAAATTTCTACAACAGCTGAACTGACCGAAGCGATCTTACGCAGTCTTCCTTATATAAATAATAAATACAAGATCCATCCCGCTACCCGTACGTTTCAGGCCCTTCGCATAGAGGTTAATGATGAGCTGTGTTCTGTAACCGAGGCGCTTAAAGAGCTGCCTGATGTGCTTCAGAAGGGCGGCAGGGCTTGCGTCATATCGTTCCATTCTCTGGAAGACAGAATCGCAAAAAATACTTTCAAAGAGTTCAAGGCGCAAGGCGTTTTCAGCATCCTTACAAAAAAACCTGTCATAGCGGATGAAAAAGAGGTGATTACTAATCCGCGTTCGAGAAGCGCAAAGCTGCGTGTAGCAGAAAAAATGTAAAGCAACCTCTCCGTTCGGCGAACGGAGAGGTGGGAGAGATGGTGTGAAAAAAATACTAGGCTCTATATTTATAGTAACGTTCATAGCGTTGATGTATGTAAACCAGCAGGCCTTGATATACCAGATGGGGTTAAAAGTAAAACAAAATAACGATGTTTACACAAAGCTGATTGACCACAACAAAATTCTGGTATATAATGTTCTAAATTTAAGGTCACCTGTCACTCTTGAAAAAAGACTCTTAGCAAAGGAAGTTGAGTTATCCATGCCTTCCCAATGGCAGGTGGTAAAAAAAGCTATTCATACCCCTAAAAAGTTTGTTTTTGATTATAAACCCGTAGCAACAAAAGGCTTTTTAGCCAATAGGTAATTTTCGTGTATAAGGGAACTACTCCTCGCATAAGGAAAGTTCTATATGCTCTAATCGCGGCGTTTGCGCTTTTAGCTGTCAGACTGATTTTTGTCCAGATGGGCGCGGCAAAGCCCCTGTCAAATATTGCTTCAAATCAATACAGGCTCGCGGTGTCGCTTCTTCCTAAGCGCGGTATTATTTACGACCGGAATCGCAAAGAACTCGCCATAACCATAAATCTGACCTCTGTATTCGCGGAGCCGTTTAAGGTAAAAGACAAAGAGTTTGCCAGCCAGAAGCTGGCCAGCGTCCTTGGCGCGAGCCGCCAGGATATATATAAAAAGCTCAGCCAGGAAAAAGGTTTTGCTTGGCTGGCACGAAAAGTTTCTCCTGATATAGCAAGGGCTGTCAATGCCCTTAATATTAAGGGCATTGATTTTATAAAAGAGCCACAAAGGGTTTATCCCAATGGCGTAATGGCAAGCCATGTCCTGGGTTTTACAGATACAGATAATAACGGACTGGAAGGCCTGGAGTTGAGGTTTGATAAACATTTAAAAGGCATCCAGGGATACAGGTATGCGATAAGGGATGCCAAACAGCGCGAAGTCCCTTCCTATGA
This sequence comes from Omnitrophica bacterium GWA2_41_15, assembly GCA_919902485.1. Classification (GTDB taxonomy): domain Bacteria; phylum Omnitrophota; class Gorgyraeia; order Gorgyraeales; family Gorgyraeaceae; genus UBA10183. Next base: position 23,813 of record CAKKRB010000008.1, read on the forward strand.
ATACAAAGAGATACAGCCTGCTGACGGCGATAATGTAGTCCTTACCATAGACAACATGATCCAGTCTATTGCGGAAAAAGAACTGGAAAAGGGCTATAAAAAATTTCACGCAAAAGGCGCGTGCATTATTGTAATGGACCCTTTTACAGGCGATATACTCGCGCTTGCCAACAGGCCCAGCTATGATCCTAATAATGCCAAGGGATGGCCGGCTGACTCTAGAAGAAACAGGGCTATATGCGATTATTTTGAGCCAGGCTCGAGCTTTAAAATAATTGCCGCTTCGAGCCTCTTGGAAGAAAAGGCAGTTAGATCCGACGAAAAGTTTTATTGCGAAAACGGAGAATATAGATGGTTCGGCCATACCTATCATGACCACACGCCTCGCGGCTGGCTTGCTTTCAGGGATGTAATTAAATATTCTTCAAATATCGGCACAATGAAAGCTGCGCAGAAACTCGGCCCGGACAGGCTGTATAAATATATAAAGAAATTCGGATTCGGCGAAAAAACAGGCATAGAGCTCCCCGGAGAAATCAACGGCGTTACGACTCATCCTAGTACCTGGTCCAAGCTTTCTTTATGCAGTATCTCAATGGGCCAGGAAGTAACTGTAACAGCTTTACAGCTTAGCCGCGCAATGGCAGTCCTCGCGAACGGAGGGAATCTTGTGGCTCCGAGGATTGTAGAGAGCATAGAGGACCGCACAGGTCATGTTATAAAGAAATTTGAAACAAAAAAGCCCCAGAGGATTATTTCAGAAGAGACTGCGAAAGAAATGAGGGATATTCTCAGGGGTGTTGTTGACAGCGGCACAGCAGAGCTGGCAGAGGTGGATGGATATTTTCCCGCGGGTAAAACCGGCACTGCCCAGAAAGTGGAGTCTAACGGAACTTATTCGCACAGTAAATTTACAGCCTCATTCATAGGTTTTGTGCCGTATGACAATCCAAGATTGGTAATAGCTGTAATAATGGACGAGCCGCGGCCGTTTTACTACGGCGGCGTAGTCTGCACCCCGGTATTTAAAAAAGTAACAGCTGAACTCATGAGCTACTATAAAATCTGGCCCAAAGAGGCAGAAAAAAGAATAAAAATTACGGAGAAAAGTGAAATTAAAAAAAATCATAGATAGTTTAAACGAGATAGTTAAGGTAGAGGGCAGGACAAGCCTTGAAATAACCGGCATTGCCTGCGATTCAAAGGCAGTAAAGCAGGGGTATCTTTTTGCCGCCCTGAAAGGCTCGAAAGTTAACGGCGCTGACTTTATAGACGATGCAATAGCAAGGGGCGCTTACGCGATCCTGCTCGATGCTGATAATAAAGGCATATTCAGGAAGGGCGATACATTTATATATGTCAGAGATTCCATGAAAGCCCTTGCCGATGTTTCTAAGGCATATTTTGGAGACCTTTCCGCTAAAATGCGGCTCATGGGAGTTACGGGAACCAATGGCAAAACCACAATCACATATTTAATGGAAAGCATTTTTAAAGCAAAGGGCGAGGAAACAGGCGTGATAGGCACTGTTAATTACAGATTTGGCCAACGCTCTATCCCAGCTGTGAACACCACGCCTGGAGTTCTTGATCTGTATTCTCTTTTATCAAGCATGTATAAGGAAAAAATAAAAAATTGCGTAATAGAAGTTTCTTCACATTCGCTTGAGCAGGGAAGAGTCCAGACTCTGCAGTTTGACGCAGCTATATTTACAAATCTCACAAGAGAGCATCTGGATTTTCACAAGAATATGGATGATTACCTGAAGGCAAAGCTTAAATTATTTGAAAAAATAAAGAAAGGTGGCTTTGCGATAATCAATATAGACGACCCGGCAGCGGAAAAGATTATAGAAAAGGTTAAGGCTGAGGGCAAAGCCGAGGTAATTACATATGGAATCGATTATAAAGCGGATATGCTAGCTAGAAACATTAATCTTTCCTGCAATGGCATTAAATTTAAACTTTGCATAAATGATGAAACCCTAAAGGGTAAATTCCAGCATGTTGGAACCCAGCCTTCCGGCTGTCTCAGCCGCGATAGAACCCAGCCTTCAGGCTGTTCTGTTTGCATAGAGTCATCTTTAATCGGCCGGCATAATATTTATAATATCCTTGCAGCTAGCGGCGTAGCCATTGCTTCAGGAATCAGTTTAGAAGACATTAAAAAAGGCATTGAAGCGCTGAAAGGCCTGCCAGGCAGGCTGGAAAGCGTCAGATGCGGCCAGAATTTTTCAGCATATGTTGATTATGCCCATACAGAAGACGGTTTGGAAAATGTGCTTAAATCTTTGCGCGAATTAAAACCAGCCAGGCTTATATCAGTATTTGGCTGCGGTGGAAACAGAGACAGGACCAAGCGGCCAGCCATGGGCAGGATTTCAACTGAACTTTCAGACGCAGTGGTTATTACAAGCGACAATCCCAGGGATGAAGAGCCAATGGATATAATAAACGAGATTATTAAAGGCATTGGCCCTGAAAAGAATAATTATACAGTCGAGATAGACAGATTTAACGCTATTAAGAAAGCCCTTAGCAATGCGCAGGAAGGGGATATTGTGCTGGTGGCTGGCAAAGGCCATGAGACATATCAAATATTTAAGGACACTACGGTCCCATTTGACGATAGAGAGGTTATCAGAAAGATTTTACAATCATAAACCTATTCCACCCCGTAGGTGAGCCATATGGCTCACCTACGGGGTGGATGCGGTCAAGGGGAGGAAAAATTATGTTTACAGCCAGAGATATTGTAACCGCGGTAAAAGGAAAGCTTTTGTCAGGAAATCCTGATGAAATCCTGACAGGCGTATCCACTGATACGCGTAAGATAAAAAGCGGCGAACTTTTCTTGGCCATAAAAGGCGAAAAGTTTGACGGCCACAGTTTTATCCTGGACGCTGTGTCTAAAGGCGCGGGAGGGGTGCTGGTCCAGGAAGGTGGCATTACAAACGCAAATTTTAAACTGCCGGACAATATTTCTTTTATCTCTGTCAGCGACAGCGTAAGGGCGCTGGGGGACATTGGCAATTTTCACAGATCCAGGTTTAATATCCCTGTTGTGGGCATTACCGGCTCCAACGGTAAAACCACTGTCAAGGAAATGACAACAGCCATATTGAGCAAAAAATTCAATGCGCTGAAAAATTTCGGCACAGAAAATAACAATATAGGCGTTCCAATGACTTTAATGCGTTTAGCGAGCGAGCACGCTATAGCGGTCCTTGAAATGGGCACAAATCATCTGGGCGAGATCAGGCGGCTTTCAGAAATAGCCAGGCCTACGACAGCCATTATTACCAATATAGGGTCTTCGCACCTCGAATATCTGGAGGATACGGACACGGTTTTCAAGGCAAAGCAGGAAATCCTGGAATACATGGACAAGGACGCGAAACTTATTTTAAATTACGACGACGAATACCTCAGTAAAATAAAAACAAATTTAAAAATAACCTGGTTCGGCCTTAACAAAGTTGCTGATTTTCATGCGGATAAAATAAGCATTGAGCCCGAGGGCATTACTTTCAGGCTGAATGAAAAATGGGATATATCGCTCGGAGTCCTTGGCAGGCATAATGTTTATAACGCCCTTGCGGCAATAGCGTGCGCCTGGGATTTCGGTATAACCATTGATGAGATAAGAGATGCCTTAAAAGAATTCAGGGTTCCGAATATGAGGATGGAGGTAAAGCGGTTCGGCGACATCAAAATAATAAACGATACCTATAACGCAAACCCTCAGTCAATGAAACAGGCAATAGAGGCGTTAAGGGATATGGTCACAGAAGGCAGGAAGGTGCTTATAGCAGGCGATATGCTTGAGCTGGGCACATTTTCAGGCAGGTTTCATCACCTGGTCGGGAAACAGGCTGCAGAATCAGGGATTGACCTTATAGTGGCTGTAGGAAAACTCGCTGGGCATATTTCAAACGGCGCGCAGGAAGCAGGTATGAGCCAGAGGAAGATAAAACTCTGCGCGGTTACAAAGGAGGCAAGGGAAAAAGTCATAGACCTGGTTAAAAAAGGCGACACGATCCTGGTTAAAGGTTCGCGCGCCATGAGAATGGAGGAAATTGTAGAAGAACTCGAATCCCAATTTAAGGTGTAGGGAACGGTTTCAAACCGTTCCCTACTTATGCAATTGGGTATAGAAAGGGACAAAATTTAAATGCTGTATTATTTACTTTATCCGCTCAGAGAATATTTTACGATTTTCAATGTTTTTAAGTATATCACGTTCAGGGCCGCGTTTGCGAGTATTACCGCATTCTTAATAATAGTTATTTTTGCGCCTCCTATAATAAGGAGATTGCAGGCGCTCAAGATAGGCGAAAACGTCAGGCGCGAGGAATGCCCCAACCTTTACGACAAGCATAAAAACAAGCAAGGCACCCCGACCATGGGCGGCATCCTGATTTTAATAGGTGTTTTTACAGCTACATTGCTCTGGGCTGAATTAAATAACGCTTATTTGCTTCTGGCGCTTTTTGTTACGCTTTATATGGGTATCCTTGGTTTTGTAGATGATTATAAAAAGCTTATGTACAAAAAAACAAAATCAGGCGCAAGAGGCCTGAACAAAAGGACAAAACTTTTTTTTCAGGGCCTCATAGGCCTTATAGTGGCTTTATTTTTATACTGGAACCCTGACAATACAAGGGCAGTTGAATTTCCGTTTTTCAAAAATCTTATCATAGACCTCGGGATTTTTTATATACCTTTTGTAATACTTGTTATTACCGCGTGCTCAAACGCGGTCAATATTACAGACGGCCTGGACGGCCTTGCTATAGGCACGATAATAATGACGGCAATTACCTATACAGGCATGAGCTACCTGACAGGCCATGTAAGGTTCGCGGAATATCTGGGGATTTATTACCTCCCTGAAGCAGCTGAGCTGACTGTTTTTTGCGCGTCAATAATAGGCGCTGGCCTTGGATTTTTATGGTATAATTCGTATCCCGCGTCCATATTTATGGGCGATACAGGCGCTTTAGCCATTGGCGGGGCCCTGGGCACAGTAGCTGTTTTTATAAAAAAGGAAATGCTGCTAGTCCTTGTGGGAGGGATTTTTGTAGTAGAGGCATTGTCAGTGCTTTTGCAGATAATTTCTTTCAGGACAACAGGTAAAAGGATATTTAAGATAGCGCCGCTTCATCATCATTTTGAGATGTGCGGCTGGCCTGAGTCAAAGGTTACAGTAAGATTCTGGATAATCGCGATAATACTCGTTTTGCTGAGCTTCTCTACCTTAAAATTAAGGTAAAATACAGCGTAGGGGACGGTCGCGACCGTCCCCTACATAGTGTTAAGAGGTGATTATGGCAAAGGTGACAGTAGTTGGATTGGCGAAAAGCGGGATTGAGGCAGTAAGGCTTCTTACATCCCGCAAAGACACAATTTTTATTACAGAGCTTAAAAATGACGAGTCTGCCAGGAAAACCATAGACATGTTAGTTAAGGAAGGCGCAGTCAAGCCTGAAAACATAGAGCTTGGCAGGCATACTGATAAATTTATAAAAAAATCAGACTTAATGGTTGTAAGCCCTGGAGTCAGGCGCGACGCTTTGCCGATTAAATCAGCTGAGAAAAAGAAAATCCCTGTAATAAGCGAACTGGAGTTGGGCTATACAATGTGCCCTGCGCCCATAATCGCTGTGACAGGCACAAGCGGCAAAACCACAACCACTACGCTGATAGGCCAGATGCTCAAATCAGGAGGCCTTGACGCGGTTGTATGCGGCAATATCGGCAATCCTTTTAGCAGCGAAATAAAAAGGATAAAAAAGGATTCGATAGTGGTCCTGGAAGTAAGCTCGTTTCAGCTGGAGCTTATTGATAAATTTAAACCAAAGGTAAGCATAATTCTGAATATTTCTGATAATCACCTGGACAGGCACAAGGATATGGAGGAATATATCACTGCCAAGTGCAGGATTTTTTTGAACCAGGATAGGCGGGATGCGCTTTTTTTGAATAAAAATGATGAACTTCTGAGGGAAATTGCTGATGCGGTAAAAGGTCCAAGGGTAGAATTTTTTAATGAATACAAGGATTTTGGGATCAGGTATAACATATTTAATGAGGATTATCTTGCGGCCATGTCAGCGGCCTCTATTATGGGCGTGGACGAAAATAAAATGATAAAGGTGCTGAAAAATTTTAAAGGCATAGAACACAGGCTGGAACATGTGGCCAATGTAGACGGCGTTGACTTTGTAAATGACTCAAAGGCTACGACTATTTCAAGCGTTGACTGGGCATTGAAGTCTCTTGGAGGAAATATTGTCCTGATTATGGGCGGAAGGTATAAAGGCGGGGATTTCGGCCTGCTGAAAGATCTCGTAAAGAAAAAAGTAGATTATATAATCTCAATAGGCGAGGCCAGGCCGCAGATTAAGCTTGGGTTAGAAGGCGTAAAGCCTATATTTGAAGCAAAGGATTTCAATGAAGCCGTGTCCCTGGGTTTTAAAAAAGCTAAAAAAGGCGGGAGGGTGCTGCTTTCCCCGGGGTGCTCAAGTTTTGATATGTTCAAAAACTACGAAGAACGCGGGAAAATTT
>CAKKRB010000008.1:30482-32489 GCA_919902485.1 Omnitrophica bacterium GWA2_41_15
CCGGGGTGCTCAAGTTTTGATATGTTCAAAAACTACGAAGAACGCGGGAAAATTTTCAAGGAACTTGTAAATGAAATTAGAAAACCTGAATAGGGACAGCCAGCATCTTTTAATAATTACTACCATACTCTTATGCATAGGGATAGTAATGATATATTCCGCGTCCAGCTGCTATGCGTACGAGCAGTATAATGACAGCTCGTATTATTTAAAAAGGCACCTTGTGCATTTTACTTTCGGCCTTTTGCTCGCAGGATTTTTCTTAAAGAAGGATTATAAAGGTTTAAAGAAATACGCAAAAGTTCTTCTGGCAATTTCATTGATAGGGCTTGTGCTGGCGCTTCTTCCAGGCATAGGCCGCGAGGCAGGCGGTGCAAAGAGATGGGTAAAGCTCGGGTTTATAGGATTTCAGCCCTCTGAATTCGCTGGATTTTTTATGATAGTTTATATAGCTGACATATTGGACAGGAAACAGCCTGTGATAAGAAATTTTATGCAGGGTTTTATGCCGCCATTAATGATTCTCGGCTTTTCAGTCTTACTTATACTTTTACAGCCTGATTTAGGGAGTTCGGTTTGCATATTGTCAGTGGGCATTATCATGATGTTTGTAGCAGGCGTGAATATGGTGTATTTCTTACCATTTTTAATCCTTGTTGCGCCGGTTCTTTATTTTTTGATATTCAAGGTTGCGTACAGACTGCGCAGGATAGTGAGTTATCTTGATCCATGGAGCGATACTCAGGGTGCTGGTTTTCAGATAATCCAGTCGTTTTTGGCGCTTGGTTCAGGCGGCGTCCTGGGCCTTGGGCTGGGATGCTCAAAGCAGAAACTTTTTTATCTGCCTCAGGCGCATACGGATTTTATATTTTCAATAATAGGCGAGGAAATAGGTCTTATAGGAACGCTGTCTGTAGTGGCGTTATTTGTGGCGTTAGTATGGATCGGGATACAGATTTCAATAAAGGCAAAGGATTTATTCGGGAGATTTCTGGCGCTCGGCATAACTGCGAGCATCGGGCTTAAGGCAGCCATAAATATAGCTGTTTCAACCGGAGCAATACCGACCAAAGGATTGCCGTTGCCTTTTATAAGCTATGGCGGCACAGCGCTGATTTTCAGCATTGTAGCTGTTGCCATACTGATAAACATCTCCAACTCTTAATTCACAAAACGAGTATGACTCGTTTTGTGAATTAACGGAGACATGATGAAGGTATTAATAGTCGCAGGGGGGACGGGCGGGCATATATTACCGGCTATGGTATTGGCCAGAGAGATAAAAACAAGGAATGTCGGCCAGGTTTTGTTTGTAATATCTTCCAGAAAACAGGACAGGGATATTATAGCTGGTAAAGGTATAGATTTTACAACATTGCCGATAATATCGCTCCAGTCTAAAAATATTTTTGCCGCGCTGAATTTTTTGGCAAGACTTTTTATAGGCGCGATAAAATCGGCGTTTGTTCTTTTAAGATTCAAGCCTGACGCAGTAGTGGGTTTCGGCGGATATGTTTCAGGTCCGATAACTTTGCTGGCAAGCCTTTCAGGGATAAAAACAATTATACACGAACAGAATGTGTATCCCGGCAAGGCCAACAGAATCCTGGCAAAATTTGTAAATAAGATTGCCATAAGTTTTCCAGAAGCAAAAAATTATCTGAAAGGCTTTGAATCAAAGATTATTTTCTCTGGAAATCCTTTAAGGGAGGGTTTGAAAAGGGATAAAAAGGAGCGTCAGGAAAATATTTTTAACGTGCTCATAATCGGCGGCAGCCAGGGTGCGCATAGATTAAACACCATTATCCCTGAGGCAATAAGCCTTATGCATATCAGCCAGAAAAATGCGCTGATACTGACCCATATCGCAGGCAAAAACGAGAAAGAAGAGGTGGAAAAGTCATACGAAAAAATCGGGATAAAAAACAGGGTATTTTCCTTTACAGAGAACATGGCAAGGCTTTATAATGAATGCGATTTTGCGATATCAAGGGCAGGCGCCATGAC
>CAKKRB010000009.1 GCA_919902485.1 Omnitrophica bacterium GWA2_41_15
ATAACCTTTTCAATCACCTTTGGTATATCTGTAAATTTTATACCGCCTTCAATAAAATATTTGACCGCTGTTTCATTTGAGGCATTTAAAACGCACGGATATGTGCCTGCCTTCCTGCCTGCTTCATACGCCAGGCCCATGCACGGAAACTTCTCAAAATCAGGTTCATAAAAACTCAGATTTTTTATGCTGGAGAATGACGGGCTTTTAATTCCGGAATCCAGCCTTTCAGGATATGTAAGGCCATATTGAATAGGTATCCTCATATCGCATGCGCCAAGCTGAGCGAGTATTGCCCCGTCCCTGAATTCCACCATGGAATGTATCACTGCCTCCGGGTGTATTAAAATATGTATATTATTTATATCCATATTAAAAAGCCATCGCGCCTCTATTACCTCAAGGCCCTTGTTCATCATTGTTGCGGAATCCACTGATATCTTTTTTCCCATCTTCCATTTCGGATGATTAACTGCCTGTTCAGGCGTTATATTTTTAAATCCTGACTTCTTGACGTTCAGAAAAGGTCCGCCTGAGCCTGTTAGAAAAATCTTTTTCAATTCCTGGCTTTCGCGGCCTCCTATGCATTGAAATATCGCGCTGTGTTCGCTGTCCACAGGCACTATAGTTACCCTATTCTTTGCTGCCTTATCCATTATAATCCCGCCTGCCATGACAAGCGCTTCTTTGTTCGCAAGCGCAATTTTTTTAACTTTATCCAAAGCTGTAAGCACAGGCAGAAGCGCGGAAGAACCTGCAATGCCCACAAGCGCAGTATCTATCTTAAGATCTTTCAGCATCCTGCACAAACCATCTGCGCCCTCATATACCTTTATATTGCCCAGCTTTGGCTTAGCGCCTATCAGACTTCCTATGCAAACAGCCTGAGGCCTGAATTTTTTTACCTGATTTTCAAGCAGTTCAATGTTAGTGTTGGTGGACAGGCCGCATACCTTAAACCTGTCAGGAAACCTTGATATAACCCTGAGGCCGCTCGCGCCTATAGAACCAGTTGATCCTAAAACCGCAATTTTTTCCATATGCTCACATTATAATCATTAAATAACTATAAAAAACAGGCGCGGTAAAAAGTATGCTGTCTATCACGTCCAGCATTCCGCCAAGCCCGGGAAGAAACACGCTGGAATCTTTAACCTGATAGTCGCGTTTTATAAGGCTTTCTGCCAGGTCTCCCAGCTGAGCAAACACTCCTATAAGAATGCCGCTTGTAAGAATAAAACCAAAACTCATCCACGAAAGATAATATCTGCTAAGAAGCGCACAGGCTATGCTGAATACAAGCCCCCCTATAGCGCCTTCCACTGACTTATTCGGGCTTATCCTGGGTATAAGTTTATTCCTTCCAAATCTGGAACCAACCAGATACGCGCCCATATCCCCTGCTTTTGTCACAAGCAGTAAATATGCCAGTAGTTTATGGCCGTCTTCCAGAAACCTTATCTTTACAAGAAATGTGAAAAACCAGCCTATATAAAAAATAGCGAATAGAGTAACTGCTATCAGGCTGACTGCGTTCTGGTTTTCTTTTCTTGTAAACTGTATTATAAAAAGGGTTATCAGTATAAGGATAAAAAATACCATTTCCCATATGCCGCCTGTAGGCCTGTAAAGATACGTAATATAGGGCAGCAATATCCCTGACAATATGCCTACATACGCAAAACTTAAAGGAAATATCTTTTTTGTGCTGAGCCTGAAAAATTCATAAAGCCCGAGGCCTATAAATAGAGACGCAACTGCTCCGAATGTCCAGACAGGCAGAACAAAGATGCTGAGAATGGTAACCAAGATTAAAATTAGAGATGTGACTGTGCGTTTAAGCATATTAATATCGCGATTACTTTCCAAACCTTCTTTCTCTTTTACCATACTCCTCTATCGCATCTTTTAAATCTTGTTCTCCGAAATCAGGCCAGAATTTCTGAGTCACATAAAGCTCTGCGTATGATATCTGCCATAGAAGAAAATTCGATACCCTCATTTCCC
>CAKKRB010000010.1 GCA_919902485.1 Omnitrophica bacterium GWA2_41_15
GAGCACCACACTTTTAATGTGGGTGTGCCGCGTTCAAGTCGCGGGCGGCTCACCACACTTCGACGCGTAAAAATTTCTGCTTTTGCAGAAATTTTTACTTGCTCAGTGTGGTGGTGAGCAAGCGAACGAAGTGAGCGCGCCGAACCACCATAATAATAAATCCATGAAACCCTTTGAACTCATCGAGCATACTGCTGATATAGGCATAAAAGCCCAGGGGGAAACTCTCACAGAGCTATTTGAAAATGCAGCCAAAGGCATGTTTCATATTTTAGCCTGCGGAAATGCTGCCACCGAAGGCACAGAGGTTTTGAAAAACATAGAGTTGAAAAATAACACAGATAGGCTTGAAGAGCTTCTTGTAAGCTGGCTGTCAGAACTACTCTATATTTTTAATAAAGAAAAGATCTGTTTTAATAGTTTCAATGTCTTGAGCCTGAATAATGAAGGCATGATAGCTCAGGCAAAGGGCGTTCATATAGATCTTTACCAGAGCAATCTCTATACTGAAATAAAGGCAGTCACTTTCCATAATCTTAAAATTGAAGAACAGATAGAGGGTTTCAGCTGCACTATTATTTTTGATGTTTAAGCTAGAAAAGCTTGATAATTTCCGCTGGCAAATCCCGCAAACCTACAAACCAGGGATGAAAGTCCCAGGCCTTATCTATATAAGCGAATCGCTTTTCTCTGGAATCGTTAATGACAAGGCGCCTGAACAAGTGGCGAATGTTTCATTCCTGCCCGGTATCGTAAAATATTCTCTTGCCATGCCTGACATGCACTGGGGTTATGGTTTTGCAATAGGCGGAGTTGCAGCCACTGACCCTGAAAATGGCGGCGTGATTTCTCCTGGAGGAGTGGGATACGATATATGCTGCCTTTCAGAGAATGCTTTAATTCTAAATGAATTAGGGTATAGCATTAAAATTAAAGATTTTGAAAATTGTTTTCAGAAAGCGCAGATAAAATGTATGAATTTTATTGCAGAAAAAGAAGAGACCACCAATATCACAGGATTTCTAAAACAAAAGCCAAAAAATACAACGCTTGATATCGTAACAGAAACAGGCAGGCATATAACAGCAACAGAAGATCACCCATTTTATACCAAAGATGGGATGAAGCCTGTAAACAAGTTAAAACTATACGAAGAAGTTGCCATCTATCCTTTTGAGGGAGTTAAGTATGAAGTGCCAAGTTCAGATATAATTACTGACAAAGATGACATCAGAAAACTTTTGCTCAGGTTAGGAAAGGGTTCCAAAGGAAACGCTATTGAGCAGATATTGGGTCAACTTGAAAGAAGAAAGTTACTGTCGTTAAGGTACAATTCTCCGCAGCTTCCTTATATACTTAAAGTTATGGGTTATTGTTTTGGAAACGGTTTGATTTATTTTGTAAACAAAAAGGAAAAAGGCAATACCTGTTTCTATGGCAAAGAAGAAGATTTAATAAAAATAAAATCTGATATACAAAAAATAGGTTTTGAAGCCGGAATATATTCAAGGAATAGGCACCATAATATAAGTACCAGTTATTCGACTTATGAGTTTGACAGAGAGGAAACATGGCTTAAGGTATCTTCGTCCAGCTTCGCTATACTTCTAGCAGTATTGGGCATGCCGATAGGTAATAAATGTCGCCAACCGTATGAATTGCCAAAATGGTTATTTAGCGCTCCGCTTTGGCAGAAAAGGTTATTTTTGGCAGGTTTCTTTGGAGCAGAAATGTCTTCTCCGAAAACTTTAACAGGCCATGGATACAATTTTTATTGCCCTACAGTTTCCATGAACAAGACTTATGAGCATATAGAAAGTGGCAAGAAATTTCTCGAAGATATAGGCATTTTAGTCTCAGATTTTGGCATTCACGCGCATCAAATAAGTCAGAGAAGGGAATGTATTAATAAAGACGGTATTCTTTCGTATCGTCTGCGCCTAATGATATCAGACCAGGCGCAGAATTTACTAAGACTTTATAGTAGAATTGGTTTTGAATATAATGAGAAACGTAAATTTTTAGCTAATGTAGCTGCTGGGTATTTGAGATTAAAGGACAGGATATTAGCTGAAAGAAGAAAAGTTGTGGCTATTGAGCGCTCTCTTTATGAGTTAGTGGAGAGAGAGCCTAGGATGTGGGATAAAGACCCTACATTTGAAGATTATATTGAAAAGGCTACCTATGGATTAGACAAATCAGGCATGATATGGGAAAGGATAGAACATATCTGTAATGCAAAGTATGATGATTGGGTCTATGATTTCACAGTCGCTCATCTGCACCATAATTTTATTGCCAATAATTTTGTTGTATCAAATTGCGGCGTCAGGCTTATGAGAAGCAATCTTTTATTGGAAGACGTGAAGCCAAGGCTAGAAAAACTGGTCAATTCATTATTTAGTAATATACCGTCAGGTGTTGGTTCAAGCGGCGACATAAGGGTTAGTTCCAGGGAAGAAGAGGAGATTTTTGTAAAAGGCTCTGGCTGGGCAGTTAAAAAAGGATATGGCGTAAAAGAAGACCTGGAATTTACAGAAGACAGAGGTTCAATAGAAGGCGCAGATCCTTCAATTGTTTCAAAAAGGGCATATGAGAGAGGCAGAGATCAGTCAGGCACGCTTGGTTCAGGCAACCATTTTGTAGAAATTCAGGTTATAGACGAGATTTATGACGAGAAAAAGGCAGATATCTTCGGCCTGGCAAAAGGCCAGATTACAATGATGATTCATTCCGGATCAAGGGGCCTTGGGTATCAGATTTGCGATGATTATGTAAAAAGCATGATGAGCTGTTTAAGTAAATACAGCATAAATGTGCCTGACAGGCAGCTTGCGTGCGCGCCTATCAATTCTCCAGAGGGCAAGGCATATCTGACCAGCATGAAATGCGCTGCGAATTATGCCTGGGCAAACAGGCAGTGCCTTATGCACCTTGCGAGAAATGCCTTTGAAAAAATTTTTAATAAAAGCTGGAAGTCTTTAGGGCTTGACCTTGTTTATGATGTAGCCCATAATATTGCTAAGATGGAAAAGCATAAAGTAGACGGTAAGGACCGTGTTTTATGCGTCCATCGTAAAGGCGCTACCAGGGCGTTTCCTCCAGGGCATGCTGATTTACCTGAAGCATACAAAGAAGCAGGCCAGCCTGTTATTATACCTGGAGATATGGGAAGGTTTTCTTATGTCCTGGCAGGGACAGAAAGAGCAATGGAAGAGACTTTCGGAAGCACGTGCCATGGCGCAGGAAGATGCCTTTCTCGTTCAGGAGCTATTAAGGCGTGTCGCAACAGACATATTGATAAGGAACTTTTTAATAAAAGTGGTATAATAGTAAAGTCAAAAACCAGAGATACTCTGGCTGAAGAAGCGCCGGAAGCATATAAAGATGTGAACGAAGTTGTGGCTGTTGTGCATGGTGCAGGGTTATCTACAAAGGTCTGCCGCATGCGGCCGCTCGGCGTTATTAAAGGCTAAAGGGAGAATATATGCTAGACATAAGATTTATAAGAGAAAATCCAGATATAGTAAAGACTGCTATAAAAAACAGAAACATGAAACTGGATATTCAAGAAGTGCTGGATCTGGATAGCGACAGAAGAAAAATACTGGTAGAAGTAGAAGGCTTAAAAGCAGAAAAAAATACTATTTCTAAGAAAGGCAAGCCAGATCAAGCTGTTATTGATAAAATGAAGGCATTGTCCCAAAAAGTAGATGATTTAGATAAAAAAGTGGAGGGAATTGATGAAAAATTAGGGAATTTATTGCTTTATATCCCAAATATACCCCATAATTCAATACCAATAGGAAGCTCTGAAAATAATAAGGAAGTCAGAAAATGGGGCGAACCAAGAAAGTTTGATTTTAAGCCAAAAACTCATATAGAAATAGGCGAGGACCTGGACATACTTGATTTTCCAAGGTCTTCGAAGATATCAGGTTCAGGCTTCTGTCTTTTTAAAGGATTAGGAGCATTGCTTGAAAGAGCGCTTATTAATTTTATGCTGGATCTGCATACAAAGGAACATGGCTACAAGGAAATATTCCCGCCATTTCTTGTTAATAGAGCCAGCATGACAGGCACAGGCCAGCTTCCAAAATTAGAAGAAGACATGTATAAATTAAAAGATGACGAGTTGTTTCTGATACCTACTGCGGAAGTGCCTGTTACAAATATTCATAGAGATGAAATTCTGGATGAACCAGAATTACCTGTATATTATACAGCGTATACTGCATGTTTCAGGCGCGAAGCAGGTTCTTATGGAAAGGATACAAAGGGTCTGATGAGGGTGCATCAGTTTGACAAAGTAGAGCTTGTAAAATTTGTAAAGCCGGAAGCGTCATTTGATGAGCTTGAGAAATTACTTGGCAATGCAGAAAAGGTGCTGCAGAAATTAGGCATTCCATATAGAGTGGTTATGCTGGCCACTGGCGATATAAGTTTTGCTGCAAGCAAGTGTTATGATATTGAAGCCTGGACCCCTGGCATTGAGAAAAATCTCGAAGTATCAAGCTGCAGTAATTTTACCGATTTTCAGGCAAGAAGAGCAAATATAAAATACAGGACAAAGGATAAAAAAGTAGAGTATGTCCATACTTTGAATGGTTCAGGCATTGCAATGGCAAGGACAGTTGTGTGCATACTTGAGAATTATCAGCAGAAAGATGGGAGCGTTATAATACCCGAGGTCTTAAGGCCCTATATGGGCCAGAGAGACAGGATTACAAAGGAGTGAAAATGGGGATATTGCGTTTTATAGTAAGCATATCGCTTCTTCCTGTGTGCGTTATAGTGACAATTAGTTTTTATAACGGGATTTTTACAATCAAAGATGTTTCAGAGTCAGGCCTGTACTTTATTTTAGGCGCCCTTCTTTACTCTGTTATGCACCTGTTGTTGTTCAGGCTGGATTTTTTATACGTATTCGGACATGAGTCTATGCACGCGATCTCAACTGTTTTTTCAGGTGGCAAAGCCAGCAATATGAAAGTATCAAATAAAGGAGGCAGCGTAAAAACCACGACCCCTAATTTTTTTGTGATGCTGGCCCCATATCTTATTCCTGTTTATACGGTTATTATTGCTATTTTATATTTCATCCTGTCTTTTTTTATTGATATTACAAAATATTCCAGTATATTTATACTCCTGATAGGGTTTACACTGATGTTCCACCTGGCTTATACAGCAGAAAGCATTAGGAAGAGGCAGTCAGATCTTATAAAAACAGGGTATCTTTCTTCGATATCCTTTATCTACATCGTTAACATCGTTATAGTTTTTTTTATAGTAAGCCTTTTATTCAGAGGCGTGTCTTTTATAGACTTCATATCCAGCATTTACGTAAAGACAAAATATTTTTACTGGTCGTTCTGGAAACAGTTGTTTTTATAAATAAAATTTGGAGAGGTCGCGTAGCCCGGTTTAGCGCGCACGCCTGGAGAGCGTGTGTACCGAAAGGTACCCAGAGTTCAAATCTCTGCCTCTCCGCCATGAACCACTCGCTAAGAATTAAAAGTTAAGATTAGTTTTCGCTCGGGTTCATGGCAGGCCATACGAATTCAAGAGTGGTTCATGCCCTGTACCGGAGCGAAGTTGTGATTTAACATAGAATAACTTAGCGACTGGTACAGGGCAGCTAATCTAAAGAAGGAGATTACGTTATGGAGTTGACCAATATATTAAAAGAGATGATTGATAAAAAGGCCTCGGATATTATTCTCAAAGCAGGCAGCCCTGTATGTATGAGGATTAACGGAGAGCTTTCCAAGGGCGAATCTCTTTTGAACGAACACGATCTGGATGCCTTGGTAAGCGATGTTATAACTAAAGGCCAAAAGCGTGTATATAAAGACCAGAGAGAGAATGTAATTTGTTTTGGCGTAAAAGACCTTGGCCGCTTCAGGGCTACGATGTTCCAGCAAAGAGGCACACCTGTTATGGTTATACGCGCTATCAATACCCAGGTGCTTACATTTGAAGACCTGCACCTTCCCGGGAAAGTCCTTGAGGGTTTATGCAATGAAAAGAGAGGACTTGTGCTGATAACAGGCACTACAGGAAGCGGTAAATCTACGACAGTCGCAAGCATGATAGAGTATATAAATAAAAATATGTCCAGGCATATTTTAACCCTTGAAGACCCGATAGAATATCTTTTTCAGGATAAAAGATCCACCATAAGCCAGAGGGAGATAAGGATAGATACGGAAAGCTTTCACAGGGCGCTTGAATACAGCATGCTCCAGACGCCGGATGTCATATTTATAGGTGATATAAGGACAACTGATATCATGTCGATTGCCTTAACAGCCGCGGAAACAGGCCAGCTCGTTATAGCGAATCTTCATACAATAAACACGGCGCATACGATAGAGAGGGTTGTGAATTTCTTCCAGCCTCACCAGCATAATGAAATCAGGATGCAGATATCTTTACTGTTAAAGGGCATTATTTCCATGAGGCTTGTGCCTTTAAAGGACGGGACAGGCAGAGTTCCGGCATATGAGGTTCTGATGCCTACTCCTACCATAGTGGACCTTATCAGAGAAGGCAAGGTCCATGAAATAGAGTATTACATAAAGGACGGCGGCATGTACGGCATGCAAACTTTTAACCAGGTTCTTCTGGATTTGTACAGGCAAGGCAAGATTACAAAAGAAACAGCAGTGAATTTTGCAGAGAAGAAAGACGAACTTATAATGGGCCTCAAGGACCTTCGCTGATTAAAAAATGTCAAAGACAAGTCTGTTTACAGCCCTTATTTTAATTCTCGGAATAACCGCTCTTTTTTTTGTTCAGTTTTCAACGCCTACTCTTTACGATGCTGACGGCTACCTTCATATAAGAATGGCCGAGTTCTTAAGAGACCTTGGGCCGCGTTATAATTTTCACTGGGCGAGATTTTCCACCTTTAACGGAAACTTTGCAGATAAAGATTTTTTATATCACGTTATTTTAATCCCCTTTACGTTTTTTAAAAATATATTTTCAGGCGTAAAAATAGCTGCTTTTATTTTTGCCTGCCTGTTATTCCTGGGGTTTTATCATATATTGAGAAAATATGCTGACAAAACAATTCTGCCATTTTTGATCCTTTGTTTCTTTTTCTCAAGCCATTTTCTGCAGGCAATCTCAAGCCCCAGGCCTATGACAATAGTAATACTGATTAATCTTTTGGCTGTACATTTGATAATAAACAGAAAATACGCATGGATATTTCTTACTGCGCTTTGCTACTCGCTTATTCATGTTACAAGCCCTTTGATAATACTTTATGCGCTTATTATAGAGATCATCAGGCGGTTTGACAAAAAAGAAATTTATCCGAAAACAATTTTATTCAGTTTTCTCGGGGTGTTGGCAGGTTTTTTAGTCCACCCTAATTTCCCGAATAATTTCCTGGTTTTCTATCTCAACTCAATTCTTGTGCCTATCTATACCATAAAAACAGGCGTGCTTGAACTAGGGGCTGAGTTCTTTCCGTTGAATACAAGGGAATATCTGCTGCAATACCCTGTGGTTATAACAGGCCTGATTTCAATTCTATATATCGCAATTTCAAAAATGCCTAAACCCAGGTTTGAAACAAAGGTGTTTCTGGTTCTTGCTGCGATTTTCTTTGTGCTTTCATTTACATGCCAGAGATACCTTAGCCATGGGTATCTTATAATGCTAATGGCTTTTTCATGTTATGTATCTGATTCTTTAAAGCCAAAGAATTCTTTCGGGAAAATAGCTCTGGCCGCAGCATCTCTTTTAATTATACTATTATCGATTAATTCTTTTAATGGCGGCCGCTATAATGCGCTGGTCGCCAGGGTTATAAACGGCCATTATGAAGCAGTTGGAAGATGGATGGAAAAGAATATTCCAAGGGGAGAGTTGATTTTCCATGCAAACTGGTCTGATTCCCAGTATTTCATAGGCCTTAATCCGAAAAATGATTATTTTGTAACGCTTGATCCAGTTTATATGTATAATAAAAATCCTGAACTCTATAAAATTTACAGGGCTGTGTCTTTTGGGAATACGCCGGATCCTTATACTGTGCTAAAAAACACTTTTAATGTAAAATACGGCTACGCAGGCAAAAATTACTTTAACGGTCTCGTAGAGCAAATTAGAAAAGATACTCGTTTTACAATACTTGCAGAAGATAAATTTGGTATAATATTCAAGCTTATATAGTCTCCCTCTCCCATTTATGGGAGAGGGTAGGGGTGAGGGAAAATTCGGAGGAGTGCCAGAGCGGTTGAATGGGACCGCCTTGAAAGCGGTTAGGCTCGCAAGGGCCTCGTGGGTTCGAATCCTACCTCCTCCGCCGTGATTATTTTTGTATCATATTGAAAATATTACAGTTACGCAACTTATTTGATGAATAAATAGGTTGCGTTTTTTGTTTCTATCTGATTCTATTTGCTCCTAGTCGCTTCTAATAGCGTCTAAAAACTGTATACCAAATGTATACCTGAAAAGTTAAGAGCAGAAAGTAGAAGAATAGCTTAAAAATAAAGATCAGTTACATTTTAGATGATTCAATGCAGTCTCTTGCATATGTCCTATTTATATGGCATACTTTATCTGATATAGGTTATTAAACTAACAGCCTAAAAAGGCTATTTTTTTGCCAAGATTATGGAAAAGATTAAAAAAGTGTTCAATCTGAAAGTTCTGCGTGTAATAATAACTACGGTTTTTTTGCTCGTTACTTGTCTAAATTCATTGTCTTTTTCAAAAGAATCGTTACGCGTTGAAATTGGGTCAGATCTTGCATATATGCGTATCAATAAAATAATATCAATTATTAGTAGCAAAAGATATCCTGTAGAATCTCTTATAAACGGAACTATACACAGAGTAGATCTGCAAATTCCAGCAGGATTGGACTTAGATACCAAGGTCGAAACAGTAACCTTTGTTTTTGATGTAGATAAAACATTAACGCCTTCCGGAATAGAAGATATAGATGATGCAAATCTCGAACAAATTGTAAGATGTTTTCAATTAATGAAGCAAAAACCAAATCTACGTATAAAAATTATTTTAATTAGCGGTAGTGCTTATAAAAGTTATGTAGAGACACGTTTTGGACCTAAGATAAGCGAGTGGCTTTTTATAGATAGTTATGTCTCGTCTGAAGTAAGGCAAGAAATTATAGAAGAGCTTCGAAGAGAAGGGAGGCGTCCTGAAGATGTAAGTGCAATATCATTTGTTAGAGAATCTATTGAGAAACGAGTAGTAAAAAAGATTCAACAACGTCTGGAATCAGAGGGGCTTAAAGAATATTTAAGCAATATCGAAGCGATAACTATTTCAGGGAGCGAAACTACTAGATTTAATGAAAACCAAGGCGTTTATCTTTATAGCAAAGAGAGAGAAAGGATATTTAGTGAGCAAGAACAGCTAGAGACAGCAAAAGCGTTAAGTATTGCATATCTTGAAGAGTTAGGAGAAAAGACAGGAGAAGATTATAAACATAGCATTGCGCTCATTGAGAAAGCAGAATACTTTTTGGGAAAGAATGGAGTTAATGCGATCTTTGAAGAGGCAATAAGGGGTATTGATGTGAGATTTTGGCCATTTGATTCAGAGACTGCAATAATATTCCATGATGAAAAAGGCGTTGATGGTCAGAAGGTAGCCCTTAATGCTATGAGCAAGCTTAGAAATAAGGGCGTTATTCCGCAAAATCGTAAATATTTTAGCAGCGGAGGAAGCAATTTTACAAAAATAACATTATTTGATAAAGCTCAAGAGATAGGTAAAATTCAATCTGAAGGGGTTCTTGTTGGAGGAGGCGATTCTCTAACGGATAATTTTCTCTGGGAAAATAATATTAGAAATGGGATTTTTGTTTACTTTGGAACGCGTGGAGAAATTCAGGGTTATGATAATGTTATCGTAGCATTGGACGGAAATAGTAATGATAATGTTAGACATAAAGGTCCAGGTGTTTTAATATCCCATGTTTTAGACATCATGGAAAGAGGGAGTATATGGGGAGATGTTAAATTCTGTAATAACAGATTTTCACCTTATGAGGTTATTTTTGGACTTTCTCCGCAGTTAATAGATGATCTTTTGAAGCAGCAGAGAGCACTAGAAGCTATTGAGAAAAATATATAGAATAATTAGATTATTTTTTGTGTCTAGGACGGTGTGGAAGGAGGGAGTCGAACCTGTAATGCCAAAACTATGTCCAACTAAAGCGAGAATAGACTCAAACAATCTGAAAAAACTGTACGATTTCTGTATACCAAAGGAACGTTTTAGTCGTAACTTCTTTATTATAAAGGTGTTAAAATTGGAGGGGCTAGGCTCCTACCTCCTCCGCCAGTACTTTTTTATCATATTGAAAACATTAAAGTTAGCGTAGCTTATTTGATGAATAGATAGGTTGTGTTTGTTTTTATATGGTTCTGTTTGTAAGAATATAAGTTATGCACGGATATCCCTGACGGACAAAATAGTAACGTTTCTTTGCCTTTAATTTCAGAAGTTAATATGCTTAATATTTACGGTAATGCGGTATGACAAAAAAGAATATAGTATTATTTTTTATTTTAGTAATAGCACTTTTATTTATATTTTCTCCTGCCTTTTCTACATTGCTTGAATTCTTATCAGGAGAGAGGGATCGCAAACAGCAGCTGAAGGAGTGGAGAAAAGCTTATGAACAATATTGGAATGAAGAATATAGGTCTAGGAAATCTTTATGGGAAGAATATAAAGTAAAATAGAAAACAAGAAAGAAACCTGCTCCTGCCGTTTTAAGACCAATCATTGAAAAGCAGTTAAAGACGTAAGGAGAATTGATGGCGTAATCGTAACTTATTAATTATAATAATGTTGGGGATGGATGGGCTTTCATCTTATCTCCTCTGCTGACTTATTTTCATTGACATATCGTCTATAATTTAGTATAATTTGATTCAATAATTAGGATATATTTAATATAAGGCCGTGGGAGAATACGGCCTTCTTCTGTCTACGGATAACTAAAAGTTTTTAAAGAGATTTAAGATATGAAAAAAATAATAACTATTCTTATAATATTTATATTTGTGTTAGTTAATATAGTATATGCATTACAGGATACTGTATATATTAAAGCTAACCTTAGGAAACCTATGGCATTTGAAAAAAATTATAGTAGAAAAAATAAAGAAATATTGAATGAGATTCTTGCAGGAGAAAGAAGAGCAGAGCTTTTTTATGATAATGAAATATGGGCTAAATTGCCCCAAAAGGTAAAAGAAAGAATAAAAAGAATAATCTCAGAATATCCTGACCATTGGCAAGCAGGCGATTATGATGAAAAGTCCGGAGAAGCAGAAGAAAAAAGAGCAGTGAAAATAAATTTAGATAAACCAATAGTAGTTAATGGCGAAGAGATAGAAGCTATAGTTATAAATGGAATTTTGTTCAAAAGAAAAGAGCTGGGGAAAGAATATCTCGGGGCGTCATGGGGTGGATCAAGTAAACGAGCAGTTAAGGATTTATCAAAAAAAGAATTAGAGAATGCCGTGCATGTAGAATTTGATATGGAGGGCCGTCCTATTTTTTCCAAGCATTTCTTTCAACAGTTAGGAGGCCTTGATTATGAAGAAGCCAGGGCTAAATTCATACATTCTATAAAAACCTTACCAGAAGCTGGTCTTAAAGGACCTATAGCAGTTGGTTATGCAAAATATTTAGGCTTAAAAAAAGATAATAGGAATTTAGGAGTTTTTATATCAGCTTTAAGGAAAGAAGAGCCAAAGCGTTATGATACAGTGATAACTAATATATTAACGCAATATTATGAAGAGGTCGGGGGGCCTTTATTCAAAGCTTTGGAGGAGCATGGAAGTCACATGGGTGGTAATGTTCTAGAAATAGCAAGGGAAGTTGGGAAAAAATATGATTTTGGTGGGCTTTATAGGGCATACGGCAAAGCCTTGCGCTTACTTAATGATGCAGGCTTTTATCCTCAAGATCCACATACTGGAAATATGGCACTGGACCTTTCAGGAGAAAAGCCTACTATCTGGTATGATGTAGGAATGTGGAAGGTGGCTGCTGATTTAACAAAAGCCCAAAGATTAGCTTATCGATATTGGACATTAACATACGGGTCGATGAATATATCAAGAGACATGGGTACTCCAGGATTAACTTTAGCTTATATGTGTGAATTGGTGAATCCTTATCACGAATTCTTAAAAGGATATTTTTATGATAAGATAGACGATCCTTTATTTAAGCTAAACGATTTTAAGATCAATGAAGGCGGACGTAATAGTTTTCAATATACACTTTTGAATCCAGATGACACCACTCCAGTCCATTCACGCATAAGTGCACCATTTGTTCCATTGCTGTGTGCTATAGAAGGATTTGAAGGGTTAAGTAATGCCGGAATTTCTAAAATCCTATCTGAATCAATATAAACAAAATAGTTCTTTATTTTTATTAAAAAATAGTTTAAAATAATATATTAGAGTTATATAAAAAAAGGGGGTCCTATGAAGAAAACACAGGCATTTCTGGTAATGGGTTTTATAGTAGTGTTAGCCTTGGCCATAGGATTTTACATGCAGAAGGAAGATGAGAGGAGCATGAGGATAAAAGTAGAAGAGATGCTCAGCTCGCTTATAAACGAGAAAAATCTATCTGAGATAAAGCTGAATAAAAAGATCCAGGACAAGGAAAGATTCATAGCGTACCTTTCAGCCAGCTTAAGCAAAGAAAAATTGATTAATTCAAGGCTTGCGCAGAATCTTGAGCGCTCTACCAAAAGATTTGCAGTAGCCGGCCAGCATAAAAAACCAATTGAACTGGAAAAAATTATAGTATCCTCGTTGTTAGAGGCAGAAGGCAGGATCCTGGCTGTTGATAAACAGAACGACTTGGTTGTGGTAAATCTTGGCGCAATTAATAATCTGAAGAACGGAGACAGGCTTTCAATTTACAGGGGAGATAGTTTTATCGCAAACGCTGAGCTTGTAAAAGTCCAGAACAGGATTTCAGCGGCAATGATTCTCCCCGAGGCAAGCAATAAAGACTTAAAAGTAGAAGTAAACGATACGGTAAAATAGCATTAAATAAGGGGGTCAATATAATGAAAATAAAAATAATTATACTTCTTGGTATTTTTATTTTTGTTCAGGATATGGCGGCGCAGGCTATAGAGTTGCAGGAAAAACTTACAAGGATCGCGATAGCCAGCTCAGGCAAAATCAAATATGAATCCAAATTGCTTGATAGCCCCCCAAGGCTTATTATAAAATTTGACACCCCAAATGTATTTGGGAAGTTATTAAAAAACACCTATTTAAATGAAGGCGTAATAAAAAATATTACAGTAAGCTACTATCCAGATAGATTATTAGGTTCGGAAAGGAAAAAGATAAAATTCATCACCTTCTGGCTGAACCAGAAAACTCAATACAAGGTCTGGAGCAGCGATAACAGGATTTTTATTGATTTCAAAAACCATTCCCTGAATTCAGAATCAAAACAGATAGAGATATCCAGCATTGTAAATACCATAGATTTTAATTCCAAGGATAGGGCAGCAGAGGCTCTGCTGGCCAGCGTAAACAAGACATATTATAATTATTACAACCCTGTTTCAAAAACAGCCAAAAGCCAGAGAAGCCCTGTATCAGATTTAACATGGCTTCTGGCATTTGGATTCATAAGCGCGTATATCCTCTGGTTCAGGCCGAAAGAGTGGAAGGCGTTAATAGACAAGCTGGTTAATCCCGTGTTTTTATCATCCTCGCATCATGAAAAAAGAAAGTGGTGGCGTCACAACCTCCTGCCTTTAAAGGACAAAAATATTTATATAAGGCTTGAGTCGTCTGAATCAAAGACAAAGCTTGGGCTGGTTCCAAGGGATATAGGTTATGGAGGCCTGAGTTTCGAATGCAATGCATTAAAAAGATTAAAAGGAAGATTAAATCTCAGTATATTCATGCCAGGCGCGATATCCCCTGTTGATGTTCAGGGTAATGTTGCATGGCAGAGGAATACATGGAATGTTTTCAGGCGCCGCATAGGCGTTTCTTTTATTAATCCTCCGGAAAAAGACTGGGCTGGTATTCATCGCTACATAGAAGAACAATACGCCGCATTGAAACAATAATAAAGTGAAACGCCGTCCATCCACAAATATTTTCCCAATAGTATTGATTCTTGCAGTTGTAATATCCGTTTTTATCATTATACTATATAGAGCGCCTACCAGGCAACTGCATCAGCCTGAGATAGCATTTGTAATAGACGACTGGGGATACAGCCTTAATAATATTGATTTGCTCTTTCAAATCGAGAGGCCCATAACCCTTGCAATATTACCGCACTTGCGCTATTCAAAAGATATAGCTGAAAAGGTGAAAAAATCCGGCAAAGAGTATGACGCGATTCTTCATCTTCCTTTGGAATCTAAAAGTGGCAAGGCTCCTGAGCGCGATACAATAAGGCGCAACATGAAAAAAGACAGGGTTCTCGCTATACTGGGAGACGATATTGAAGGCGTACCCGGGATAATAGGCGTTTCCAACCATCAGGGCTCCAGGGCAACAGAGAATAAAGAAATTATGAGGATTATACTGGAGGAATTGAAAAAGAGGGGTTTATTTTTTCTGGATAGCCGCACAACGCCTGTTTCTGTATGCGGAAACATAGCTGAAAAGATAGGTTTGAAATACGCTGAAAGGGACATATTTTTAGACCTTGGGCAGAAAAAAGAAGAAAAGCAGTACAGGGCATATGTAAAAAAACAGATAAAAGAGCTTATAAATGTGGCCAAGACAAGAGGCAGGGCAGTTGCCGTAGGGCATGATAAAAAACTTACTCTGGAAGTTATTAAAGAAAGCATACCTGAAATAGAAAAGGAAAATATAAAAATAGTGCCTTTGAAAAAGTTTGTGGGGAGATATGAAAAATAAAATTATCTTATCAACTTTATTTTTAGCGTTATTTTTATCATCCTGCGCCAGGGCGCCTGTAAGGAATATTCCAGTAATACCCACTATTCCGGGAGAACCTCAGGCTGTACCTGAAAGCGCGGTTTTGACCCCTGATATATTCAGGCAAGATGTTATACATGAGGTTGGGCCAGGGGAGACAGTTTGGCGTATAGGCAAGATGTACGATGTTCCCATAGAGGATATTGTAAGGGTTAACAATCTGAGCGATGCTACTCAGCTTGAAAAAGGGCAAAGGCTTATTATTTCCAACGCAGCGCCTATGAGGTCTGTAATACCTCTGTATCCGGGCGACATGTGGAAATATATTATTATTCACCATAGCGCCACAGATATCGGGAATGCGCTGTCGTTTGACTACATGCATTCTCATAAGAGGCTGTGGAAGGGGCTGGGGTATCATTTTGTGATAGATAACGGCACAGCTGGCACAAAGGCAGGCCATATAGAGATATCGCCTCGTTGGCTTCATCAGGAATATGGAGCTCACTGCAAGGCCGACGAGATGAATTACAGAGGCATAGGCATATGCCTTGTTGGGAATTTCAATGATGAAAAAATATCCTCCGAGCAGATGGATTCTCTGGTGTACCTTATAAACATACTCAAAAAATATTACAACATACCAGATTCCCATATCCTTGGCCATGGCCGGGTAAATGGCGCAAAGACAGATTGCCCTGGCACAGGGTTCCCATGGGCTGAATTCCGCTCGCGCCTGCGTTCCAGCCAATAATCCTGGCAAAATTCCAGCTTGCCTATCTTATTTTACCGTAGTATTATATAATACATATTGCGCCCATAGCTCAATTGGATAGAGTGCCAGCCTACGAAGCTGTAGGTTCCCCGTTCGAGCCGGGGTGGGCGCGCCAT
>CAKKRB010000011.1 GCA_919902485.1 Omnitrophica bacterium GWA2_41_15
AGTAATGCGCGCCCAATCCCGCATATTCATTAAAATTAAAATGGGTCGACTGCTCTCTTGTACGCTGAGATATATAGATTAATCCTGCGCCGAATTTAAAATACGGCTGAAATTTCATACCCTGGGGCATTATCCCGGCTTTGATTGCAAAATTATTTCCTATCTCCATATTTGTATCCGGATTCCATACATAAGAATAAAAAGGCTCCAGCACAAATTGAAGCAACCCTGGATAGCTATTAAATTTCTGGCTAATACCATTTTTAAGGTCAAAATTCAAATCTATAAATAACGGACAAAGGCGGTAGTTTTCCTTTGAGCGCAGTCTTCCATGGCCATATCCTGTTAGAAATTCTATGCCGCTGATTTTATTATCACCTTCTGGCAATGCTGCATCTGTAAATAGGCCCGATATTAAAATAATGATTGATAAAATATATGCTAGTTTTCCGCCATGCATCTCTTTTTCTCCTGTTCAAGGCTGTTTTATAATTATAGGCTAAACAGGAGTTATCTGCAACATTATTTGTCGCAGCTGTTAAGATTTACTTTAACTTTTCGGAAATCTCATAAAGGACTCCTCCGGCTATTTCAGGTTTAGGAGAGAAGTGCTTTCTTGCAGAAATAATAACCTTGATTTTACTATCTGATTTTTTCTGAATTTTTAAAGACACCTGAACCGAGTTTATATCTGCGCCGATAATACCGTTGATTTTATCTTTTTTTGTAACCTTGCCCATTTGATTCAAAACAGCCAGGCTTACATTGTATACATTGTCAAAATCTGCTGCAAAATCCTGCTGAGCGCTGTCTTTTCCAAGAAATGTTGCTACTACGGCAACAGGCAAAACCGCAGCACCAGCCAGCATTGCAACTCCATAAATCTTCGCGCCTTGTATGCCGGCTGCTTTCATAGGCTCTGCCAATATAAGTACTGCCAGTTGTTTCGCGCTTTGTATATTTTTATAACTTTTATGCATATTTACATCATACACTTTAACAACCGGTTCTTTGCCTGCGCTGTAATCTTTTGAAACAATTTTTCCAATTCCAAGCTTAAGCATATCAATCTGCATAGGCATCTGCTCAGATGGTTTGCCTTTTTGTTTTTCCCCTTGCTGATTTACTACTTTTAATGCATCAACATTTAATCTGCCTTCCTTATTTTTCTCAAGACCCATTTCTTTTAAGTCAATCTCAGCATTCACCAAATGTAATTTTTTCTTAAATAAAGCTCCTGTGTCATACACAACATTTATCTTTGAAAAATCTACAAGGATATCTTTAGAAAATCCTTCGGGATTATACATTTTGAATCCTGATATTCGCACAGATTGGCTAAAGACGCTTAAAGAAAATCCATCAATATGAACCTGCGCGCCTGTAACCTGTGTTGCAACAACTGTTATCGCAGATTTGATTATCTGGTCCTTAATAATACCTATGGTAAGAATAGCAATGATAACCATTACTGATACAATTAGAATTTTCTTCATGCTAATCTTCCTGTTTTGCATACCTGGCTGAACTTTCTGGCGCTTTCCCTGATATTTCTTTTAATATATTCTTTTTCTTATGCAGGCACTGCGATTGCGACAGCAGTAATTGAGGCAGGGATTTTTACCATTACTTATTTTACAGTAAAAAGGCTTAGATTTTCCTAATTAAAAGAGAGCCCTTTGGCTTAATCACCAAAGGGCTCTTGTGACGCTATCTTTTAACGGCCGTCAGCTTTGT
Organism: Omnitrophica bacterium GWA2_41_15; assembly: GCA_919902485.1. Lineage (GTDB taxonomy): Bacteria > Omnitrophota > Gorgyraeia > Gorgyraeales > Gorgyraeaceae > UBA10183. The sequence goes on from CAKKRB010000011.1 coordinate 1,738, forward strand.
GCTTCGAGAAACACTCTTTGCAGTATACTGGACGATCTCCGCTGGGCTTGAAAGGGACTTCGCATTCTTTCTTGCAGTCTGAACAAGTCACTTTGTGCATCTCCCGCGGTCGCCCGCCAAATCCGCCACCACGTTCCTGAAATGCCACATTGCCTCCTTTTTAGTTTT
>CAKKRB010000012.1 GCA_919902485.1 Omnitrophica bacterium GWA2_41_15
GCCAGTTTAAGTTATTATGCAAGAGCTCTTTTAATCTATTTTTTGTCTTGCCAACGCTATAGATTGTAGCGCAATATTCAAGTAATTTATCTTCACTGGATAAATTCATTTTATTTACACCCCTTGACAATAATACTATTTATATAGTATATTATTATACCACCAAGAAGTATTTTTTCAAACTGCCAGAAATTTTTCATCACAGAATAATGAACCGCAAAAGAATCTTGCTAGTAACGATTAATTCAGACGATTATTTTCCAGTACAACTTGCACTATATTATCTTAAAAGTTATCTTCAGAAAACCAGTATTTCTAATTTATCATCAGTTGGCATAGATATATTTACCCATGATGAGAAACTGGATGTTATAGTCAAGAGAATACTAGACAAGCAGCCTGAAATTATAGGATTTTCCTGTTATGTTTGGAATATTGAAAAGATATTAGAAGTAGCACGCCTACTTAAAGACAGAGGCCATTCTCTAAAAATAATCTTGGGCGGACCTGAGGTATCCCCCTGGTCCAGGTCTAAAGAACTTTTAGAACAAGAGAAATCAATAGATATTATTGTAAGGGGCGAAGGAGAAGAGACTTTTGCTGAATTAACAGAGAGTCTTTTTTATCAAAAAATAGAATTGTCCGCCATAAAAGGTATATCCTATCGCACTGAAAGCAGCATATGCATAAATCCAGCCAGGCCCCTTATGGATGAATTAGATAGAATTCCATCACCCTATCTTGAGGGTTTGATTGATATTAAAAAGGAAGGGACTGTGCCGATAGAGACCATGAGAGGGTGTGCATACAGATGCCATTATTGTTACTATCATAAAGACTTTAAAGGTTTAAGATACTTTTCTTTAGACAGAGTAGAGTCAGAATTTAAATTCATTCTGGAAAAAGAGCCTTATGAAGTTTACATCATGGATCCGACATTTAATGCAGATTATAGAAGGGCAAAGGAAATTCTGCGCATTTTTATAAGACATAGTAAAGGTTCGAAACTGCACGTTGAATTGAGGGCAGAGAGCCTTGATAAAGAAATGGTGGAACTTCTCTACGAAGCGAATACGGGCTTCATAGAAATAGGCATTCAGAGCGTCAATACTAAGGCATTAAAATTAGTCAACCGGACTTTAGTAAAAAAGATGTTTAAGAAAAACATAAGTCTTTTAAATAAAAAAAAGATATTTTATCAGATACAACTTATTGATGGTTTACCAGGACATAGTTATGCTGATATTAAAAAATCGCTCGATTGGCTATATTCGCTTCATCCTTCACAAGTGAGGATAATGAAGCTTATGGTGCTTCATGGCACATATTTACGCCAGAATGCCAAAACATTAGGGATAAAATTTGATTCTATGCCGCCTTATTTTGTCTATAAAACCGAAACAATGACTTATAAAGATTTAAAGCGGATAACAAAATTAAGGCAGGCTATGAAAATTCTTTACGATAGAGGGCTCTTGAGACTTAGCATGTATGTGCTTAAAAAGAAACTTAAAATAAATTTTTCTGATATCTTTGAAGGATGGATTAA
>CAKKRB010000013.1 GCA_919902485.1 Omnitrophica bacterium GWA2_41_15
TGATGAAGGTGGTTGGAGAGGAAGGCACGTCTCTTTCAGATTTTATAGTTTATCTAAAAGGTGAATTTATAGACGATGTATATCTTCAGCAGAACGCGTTTGACGAGGTGGATGCAGCTACAATCGAAGACAGGCAGAAATACGTGTTTCATGTTCTGCATGAAATAATAGAGGCAGAATTTAATTTTGAGGATAAAAATTCTGCCAGAAGATTTTTTCAGGGCCTGAGGCAGGTATTTATTGAGTGGAATTCTTTAGAGTGGCAGGCAGAGGATTTTTATAAAAAAGAAAAAGAGATAAAAGATATATGCAAAAAATATATAACCGCATAATTCAGATAGCCGGAAACGTTATTACTGTAGAGGCAAAGGATGTAGGCTACGGCGACCTGGCTGAAATCTCATCCAGGGCAGGAAAATCCCTTAGCCAGGCGATAAGGATAGACGGGGAAAGGGTGTATCTTCAGGTATTTAGCGGAAGCCGCGGAATTTCAACAGGAGATAAGGTAAAATTTCTCGGCCACCCGATGAGGGTGTCGTTTACGGAAAATCTTTTAGGCCGTTTGTTTAACGGCGCAGGGCTGCCAAGGGATAACGGGCCGAGCCTGGAAGAAAACATGATAGAGATTGGCGGACCGTCTGTAAACCCGGCAAAGAGGATTATCCCCAGAAAAATGATACGCACCGGCATTCCCATGATAGACATATTCAATTCTCTTGTGGAATCCCAGAAGCTTCCGATATTTTCAGTGCCTGGGGAACCTTACAATGAACTATTGGCGCGCATTGCAATGCAGGCAGAAGTTGATCTGATAATATTGGGCGGCATGGGGCTTAAATACGACGATTATCTTTTCTTTAGAGATACGCTGGAAAAAAACGGGTCTTTATCAAGAGCGATATTTTTTGTTCACACTGCTCAGGACCCGACCGTGGAATGTTTGCTCGTGCCTGATTTAAGTCTGGCAGTGGCAGAGCAGTTTGCGCTAGAGGGTAAAAGAGTGCTTGTTCTTTTGACTGACATGACGAATTTCTGCGACGCGTTAAAAGAGATCTCTATTACGATGGAGCAGATACCTTCTAACAGAGGGTATCCCGGAGATTTATACAGTCAGCTCGCAAGCCGCTATGAAAAGGCGGTTGATTTTGATTCAGCAGGGTCTATAACAATATTGGCTGTTACCACAATGCCAGGAGATGATGTGACTCATCCTGTTCCTGATAATACAGGCTATATCACAGAAGGCCAGTTTTATCTCAGGAATAAATTTATAGAGCCATTCGGTTCATTGAGCCGCTTGAAACAATTAGTTAACGGAAAAACCAGAAAAGACCACCGCGTTATTATGGACAGGATGATTCAGCTATTCAGTGATTACAGGGAAGCGCTTGAAAAGCAGGCAATGGGTTTTCATATGAGCGAATGGGACCAGAAGCTTTTGAAATACGGCAGGGCATTTGAAGACAGGATGATGAATCTCTCTGTGGATATTCCTCTTGAAAAGGCCCTGGACCTGGGCTGGCAGATACTGGCTGAACATTTTGAGCCGCAGGAAACAGGCATAAAGACAGAGCTTATAAACGAATTCTGGCCAAAGTAAATTCCGATCGCCGATCGGAATATGGTTATATGGGGAAAATTAAATTTACAAAAGGCGAATTAAAAAAACAGCGCGACGCTTTAAAAAGATTCGAACGTTACCTGCCTATCCTGCAGTTAAAGAAACAGCAGATGCAGCTTGAGATACAGCGTGTCCATCAAAGATTAAACCAGAAGATAGGAGAGGCGAGCGTTTTAGAAAACGAAATAAAAAAATGGGCAGGCCTTCTGGGAGAACCCGGAGATTATGTGGCTGGCTGGGTAAAGCCGGACAATATTATCACATCTATTCTTAATATCGCGGGCGTGGATATACCGATATTTGAAAAAGTGGAATTTAAAGATACGGAATATGATTTATTTTTAACGCCGCTATGGGTGGATACAGCGATTATCGCGTTAAGAAAGTTTGTAATGCTTTTAGAGGAAAAAAAGATATTAAACAAACAGCTGGAGATATTAGACAGGGAGCTCAGGATAACAAACCAGAGAGTGAATCTTTTTGAAAAGGTAAAGATTCCTGAGTGCTCTGAAAATATAAGGCGCATAAGGATTTATCTGGG
>CAKKRB010000014.1 GCA_919902485.1 Omnitrophica bacterium GWA2_41_15
AAAGATGGATTTTCAGAGTATAGGGGTATATGATGTGTCTTCCAGTCCCTAATTTACGCTTTCTATGTTAACCAGATGCTTTAATGGCACTGGAAATATTGAATATCGGCATGAACATCGCCACTACAAGAATACCGACTACTATACCCATAAAAACAAGAACCAGAGGCTCAAACATTGTCGTAAGCCTGGTTATAAATGTATTCACCCTTTCTTTATAAAATATGGCTATCCTGTCAAGCATCTTGCCTAATTCGCCTATTTCTTCTCCTACGCTTACCATCTGAACCACAAGAGGCGAAAATAAATTTGTATCCTGCATAACCTGCGCCATGCCCTTACCTTCTTTAACAGCTATCTTGACATCTCTCAACGCTTTTTCTATCACCTTATTGCCTGCTGTTTTCTCGGATATCTCAAGCGCATGCAATATAGGTATCCCGCTCTTTATAAGCGTCCCCAGCCCGCTTGCAAAACGTTCAGTGGCTATCTCGTGCATCAAAGGGCCTATAATAGGCAGTTTTAATGTCAGTTCATCAAACTTCCACCTGCCTGACTCTGTGGATATATATTTACGTATAAGAAACGTCAAGGCCACTATAATCCCAAGCACTATTAAAAAATATTTTCTTACAATACTGCTGGCGGCAACTACTGCCTGGGTCAAAACAGGAAGCTTGGTGTCAAACCCTTTGAATATGTCAGAAAATATCGGGACTATCTTTAATAAAAATATGGCTATGGCTGCCATAGCGACGCCTACTAATATCATAGGATACACCAGCGCTGAAATTATTTTTCTTTTTAACTCAGCGCTTTCCTCCAGATAAACAGCTACCTGATCAAGGCTTGTAGGCAAATGCCCGGAGGCCTCTCCTGTCTCAACCAGGTTAATCCAGAATGTAGAAAATATCTTGTCGTGTTTTTTCAGGGCATTCTGAAAAGTGTAACCGCCTTCAACATCTTTCTTGATCTGCTCGACTGCCTTTAAAAGGGTTTGCGATTCTATCTGCTTGCAAAGTATGTCCAGGCTTTTTATAAGAGTTACGCCTGAACCCAGAAGAGTTGCAAGCTCTCTTGAAAACATTATAAGGTCCTGCGGTTTAACGCCGCTATGGTATCTCCTCGCCATTATCTTCTTTGATTTAACTTCAGGCGCAAGGCCTACGGATATAATGAGGAGGCCTTTTGCCTGCAAACCATTTACCAGGTCTTCTTCGCTGGCAATCTCTGTTATCTCGTCTATAAGTTTCCCTGCCCTGTCTCTTGCTACATATCTGAAAAATGGCATCCCTTGCTCCTTGTTATAGCGTGCTGGTGGAGGGTGTAGGGCTAAGGGTGAACTTTAGTCCTTCG
>CAKKRB010000015.1 GCA_919902485.1 Omnitrophica bacterium GWA2_41_15
ATACCTTTAGAAAAATTGAGAAACATAGGAGTTATAGCGCATATAGACGCTGGTAAGACCACTACCACGGAGCGCATCCTTTTCTACACAGGCCGTGTTTATAAAATAGGAAACGTAGACGAAGGCACTGCTACGATGGACTGGATGGAGCAGGAGCAGGAAAGAGGCATTACTATTATGGCGGCAGCCACTACCTGCAGCTGGAAAGATTGCAAGATAAATATTATAGATACACCGGGCCACGTGGATTTTACAGCAGAGGTTGAGAGGTCTTTAAAGGTTCTGGACGGTGCGGTTGTAGTATTCTGCGGCGTAGGCGGGGTGCAGCCTCAATCTGAGACTGTGTGGCGCCAGGCAGACAGATACAGGGTTCCGAGAATAGCTTTTATAAACAAGATGGACCGCACAGGCGCTGATTTTCTGAAAGTTTTCCATGACATTACTGAAAAATTAGGAGCCAGCGCGTTTCCCATACAGCTTCCGATAGGCCGCGAGGATCATTTCAGGGGCTTGGTTGATCTAATAAATATGAAGGCCTATGTTTTTAATGAAGAAAAGGGCCAGGATAATTTTACAGAAGAAGCAATACCTGAAAGCATGATGCAGGAAACAGAGAAATTCAGGCACGGCCTTGTTGAAAAACTTGCTGAACACGATGAAAAGCTGATGGATAAGTATGTCCACAATCAACCTGTAACTATAGAAGAACTGAGGGCCGCATTAAGAAAGGCAGTGATAAAAAACATGTTTGTGCCTGTATTATGCGGCGCGTCTTTTAAAAATAAAGGCGTGCAGATGCTACTTGATGCTGTGCGCGATTGCCTTCCGTCTCCGCTGGACATACTTCCTACAAAAGGCATGGACCCTCATTCAGATGAGGAGATATTCAGAAAAACAGACGACGATGAGCCTTTCTGTGGACTGTGCTTTAAAATAGTTTCAGATCCTTACGTGGGGAGATTGACGTATGTGCGCATATATTCAGGTACGATCAAACCAAGTTCTTATGTGTATAATTCAAGCAAGGATTCTAAAGAGAGGCTTGCCAAGATAGTGCGCATGCACGCAAACAAGCAGGAGATAGTTGAAGAAGCAGGCGCAGGAGACATTGTAGGCGTTGTAGGGCTGAAGAATACAAAAACAGGCGATACGCTCTGCGATGAGAAGTATCCGATTATTCTGGAAAAGATACATTTTCCTGACCCTGTAGTTTCAATGGCAATAGAGCCTGCCACTAAACTGGACCAGGACAAGCTCGGCATGGCTTTGAATAAATTACAGGAAGAGGACCCTACTTTCAAGGTTAATTATAATACAGAGACAGGTCAGACGATTATTTCAGGCATGGGAGAGCTTCATCTGGAAATTATCATAGATAGATTGCTGAGAGAGTTCAAGGTAACCGCAAAAACAGGAGCGCCTCAGGTTGCTTATAAAGAGATGCCCAGCGAAGAGGTCCGCTCTGTCGGTAAATTTATACAGCAGACAGGCGGCCACGGCCAGTACGGCCATGTAGTAATTATAATAAAACCAGGAGAACAGGATTCAGGGGTGGAATTTAAAAATAAGATAATAGGCGGCGCAATACCAAAAGAATATATATCCGCTGTAGAGGATGGGATAGAGATGTCTGCAAAGACAGGTGTATTGGCGGGTTATCCGGTAATAGATACCCAGGTGACTCTTATCGACGGATCTTATCATGAAGTCGATTCCTCTGAACTGGCCTTTAAGATGGCTGCTTCAATAGCTCTTGGCGACGGTTTAAGAAAAGCAAAATGCAAATTAATGGAGCCGATAATGAGCCTTGAAGCGCTATTCCCTGAGAATTACACAGGGGATGTCATAGGTGACCTGAATTCCAGAAGGTGCAGGATTAAGGAAATCACGCAGAAGGGCAAAATAAAGATTGTAAAAGGCGATGTCCCGCTGGCTGAGATGTTTGGTTACGCAACCAGCATAAGAAGCTTGACACA
>CAKKRB010000016.1 GCA_919902485.1 Omnitrophica bacterium GWA2_41_15
TTTTTCCTCCTTATCAGCAGGAACAGGTTAAGATTCAGCTTTCCACGACTCTTCAGGGAGTTGTTTCCCAACAGCTTTTGCCGAGAAGGGACAGGCCTGGAAGGGTTATTTCAACGGAGATAATGATAGCTACAAATGCGGTAAGAAATCTTATACGCGAGCATGAAACAGAACAGCTGCTTACGCACATTCAGACAGGCGCTCAATACGGCATGCATACAATGGATAAATCCCTGAAGGCGCTTTACCAGAAAGGGCTTATAGCGGAAGATGTTTTTAAGACTTATATAAAAAATCCCGATGAAGTAAGGAATCTTTAGAGATTGCTTCTCCGCCTGCGGCGGATCGCAATGACGTATTTATGCATGTCATTGTGAGGAGTCCGAAGGACGACGAAGCAATCTTGATAAGAAGTTTAATATATGAATGCTATAACGTATAAATTCGGAAACGACATAAATACAGATCTTATTATTTCCGGAAGGTATAAATTTTCAATAACAGACCCGAATCAACTTGCGAAACACGTTTTCGAAGACATAGACCCTGAATTCCATAAAAAGGCCGGCAGGGGTAAATTTTTTGTAATAGCCGGAACTAATTTCGGATGCGGTTCTTCAAGAGAACAGGCGCCTATGGCCCTTAAATACGCTGGATGCCAGGCAATACTTGCCAAAAGCTTTGCAAGGATATTTTACAGGAATGCGTTTAATTTGGGCCTGCCTCTGGTCGAATGCGATACCAATAAGATAAAGAGCGAAGATGTTATAGGGGTGGATATTGAGAAAGGCGTTGTTACAGGCCCGGCAAAATCATATATCCTTTGCATAAAGCCGTTTACAAAATTCCAGAAGGATCTCATAGGAGTAGGCGGCATTGTAAATTACTATAAAAAATACGGGGAGCTGAAAATTGAGTCATAGAGTTACTTTGATTCCAGGCGATGGCATAGGAAGAGAAGTCAGCCTTGCTGCTCAGAGATGCATTGACGCCACAGGCGTGAAGATAACCTGGGAAGAGCAGATAGCAGGCGAAGAGGCTATTGCCAAATACGGCACGGTTTTGCCAACGCAGGTCTTGGATTCTGTAAGAAAAAACAAGGTTGCCATAAAAGGCCCTATAATCACGCCTGTCGGCAAGGGTTTCAGGTCAGTGAATGTCCAGCTTAGGAAGGCGCTTGATCTGTACGCGTGCCTCAGGCCATGCAAACTCATGAAAGGCGTGAAAAGCAGGTATACAAATATAGATATTGTGGTGGTAAGGGAGAATACAGAAGATTTATACGCAGGCATAGAATTCAGCCAGGGCCTTAAAAGAACAGAAGAGATGATAAAGTATCTTGAAGAGCAGAGCGGCATTTCAATAAAAGCGGATTCCGCCATAGGCATAAAGCCTATTTCAATAGCTGCTTCCAGGAGGATAGTAAAATTTGCTTTTGATTATGCTGTTAAAAATAACAGGCGTAAAGTTACCGCTGTCCATAAGGCAAATATAATGAAAGAAACAGACGGGCTTTTCCTGAGATGCGCGAGAGAAGTGTCTGAAGAATATAAAGGCAAAATAGAGTTTGAAGACAGAATCGTCGACAATATGTGCATGCAGTTGGTGCAGAAGCCCGAGCTTTATGATGTGCTTGTATTGCCGAATTTATATGGAGATATTTTATCAGACCTGTGCGCTGGCCTGATAGGCGGATTAGGCATTGCGCCTGGCGCCAATATAGGCGATAACATGGCATTATTTGAAGCAGTTCATGGAAGCGCGCCAAAATACACAGGCCTGAATAAGGTAAATCCTACAGCGATGATATTGTCAGGCGTGTTGATGCTCCGCTATTTAAAAGAAGAAGAAGCCGCCAACAGGCTGGAAAAAGCCACTGCAGAAGTAATAGCAGAAGGCGCGCATGTTACTTACGACCTGAAAAAAGACCGCGATGATCCTACAGCTGTTGGCACCAGTCAAATGGCAGATGCAATAATCGCAAGGTTGAAAAAATGAAAATAGCTATTATAGGCGCTGGCAACGTAGGCGCAATGGTTGCTTCAAGGGTTATAGATAGCGGCCTTGCAGATGTAGTACTGGTTGATGTAGTGCCTGGCATGGCAAAGGGCAAGGCCTTGGATATCTCTGACGCAAGGCCCATTTTTAGCTCCAGGTCAGGCATAACAGGGACTGATAATTTTGCGGATATAAAAGGCTCTGATATAGTTGTTATTACAGCAGGCCTGGCAAGAAAACCAGGCATGTCCCGCGAAGACCTCCTTAAAAAAAATACAGAGATAATAAAAGAAGTATCTATCCAGGTTAAAAAATACTGCCCGTCTTCCATAATCATAGTGGTTACAAATCCTTTGGACGTGATGACCTATTTTGTCATGAAAACAACCGGTTTTAACCCGAAAAAGGTTATTGGCATGGCAGGCGTCCTGGATACTGCGAGATTTATAAATGCTTTATGGGAAAGAAATCAGGATATTGATCGGGATAAGGTTTTAATGATGGGAAGCCATGGCGACACAATGGTTCCTGTAAACAGGTCAGAGAATATTTCTTCAGAAGTATTCTCTGAAACCTCTGAGCTTGCCAGGAATCGCGGGGCAGAGATAGTAAAACATCTTGGCACAGGAAGCGCTTATTTCGCGCCTTCAGCGTCTGTATTCGCCATGTTGAAAGCCATAGTTAAGAACGAAAAAAGCGCAATGTGCGCCAGCGCGTATCTTGAAGGCCAGTATGGCGAAAAAGACATTTACATAGGCGTTCCTGTTGTTTTGGGCAGTCTTGGCATTGAAAAGATAATAGAAATAGAGCTTACCAAAGAAGAAAAACAGGCTTTTAAGAAATCCGCTCTCCAGATTCGCGAAGGCATTACCACCATAATGCTATGAATAAATATGATTTAGCGATAATTGGTTCTGGGCCGTGCGGTTATGTGGCAGCTATAAGGGCTAGCCAGCTAGGCCTGAAAACATGCATATTTGAGAAAGATAGAATAGGCGGGGTATGTCTTAACTGGGGCTGTATTCCCACCAAAGCGCTTTCAGTGTCAGCTAATGCCCTGTACAACATAGAACGCGCGTCTGAGTTTGGAATAAATGTAAAAGGTTTTGACCTGGATTTCTTAAAGGTATATGAAAGAAAAGAATCTATTGTAAAAAAGCTTGCAAGCGGCATAGAAATGCTTTTAAAAGCCGGAAAGCTTGAAATAATCAGGAAAAAGGCGGAAATAAAAAACCCCACCAGCATAAAAGCCGGCGACTTAGAAATAGAAGTAAAAAATATACTTATTGCCACAGGCTCAATTCCTTTTGAAATCCCCAATATCCCTTTTGATCACACTAATATTTTATCCAGCACAGACATCCTGGAATTTAAGGCCATACCTAAAAAACTTATAATAATAGGCGGCGGCGTAATAGGGTGCGAATTCGCGTCCATATTCAGGTCTTTTGGCTCAGAAATCACCATAATCGAGGCAATGCCCCAGCTTTTGCCTAATGAAGACGAAGAAGTAGCCAGAAAGATAGAGCAGTTATTTAAAAAACGCGGCATAAAGATTCTTACAAATACAAAAATTGATAAGGTAGATAAAGGAGAAAAAGCGCTTATTTGCGTGGGCCGTTCGCCTAATTCAAAAGGCCTTGGCCTTGAGGCGCTGGGCATAGAGCGCAATAAAGGCTGGATCAAAGTAGATGAATCTTTCAGGACAAATATTAAAGATATTT
>CAKKRB010000017.1 GCA_919902485.1 Omnitrophica bacterium GWA2_41_15
CTTTTCTTGTTACGCCGACTGTCTTTCTCGGGCCTTTCCTTGTCCTTGCATTTGTCTTAGTCCTCTGGCCCCTGACAGGTAAAGACCTTCTATGCCTCAGCCCCCTGTATGAACCAATATCTATAAGCCTTTTTATATTCTGAGAAATATCTCTTCTAAGGTCTCCTTCCACCTTATATTCTTTCTGGATAATAGCGGCTATCCTGGAAACCTCGTCTTCTTTAAGGTCCTTTGCCCTTGTATCAGGATTAACGCCTGCCTGTTTCAATATCTTATTAGAAAGAGGCCTTCCTACGCCGTAAATATAGGTCAAAGCAATCTCTATTCTTTTTTCTTTCGGTAAATCAATACCCGCGATCCTTGCCATCTTTTCTCCTTAGCCCTGCCTTTGTTTGTGTTTTGGGTTTGAGCAGATTATCCTTACAACGCCTTTGCGCTTTATAATCTTGCATCTATCGCATATAACTTTTATAGAAGCCTTGACTTTCATTTAATACCCCTCATTCTATTTGATCTGTAGGGGACGGTTTAAAACCGTCCCCTACTTTGCCCTGTAAGTTATTCTTCCCCTTGTTAAATCATAAGGCGATAATTCCATTTTTACTTTATCGCCGGGAAGAATCTTTATAAAATTCATTCTCATCTTCCCTGAAACATGCGCAAGCACCTTATGCCCGTTTTCCAATTCCACCCTGAACATTGCGTTTGGAAGCGACTCAACCACAGTGCCTTCTACTTCTATGGATTCTTCTTTTGGCATGGTTTACTCCGTTATGTTAATACTTTCGGTCCATGTTCTGTAATCGCTATAGTATGTTCAAAATGAGCTGATAATAATCTATCTTTTGTCACTGCTGTCCAGCCGTCCGGAAGGACTTCTACTTCATACCCGCCTTCATTAATCATGGGTTCTATTGCCAGCACCATTCCATTTTTCAACCTGGGGCCCGTTCCCTGTTTCCCCCAGTTTGGCACCTCTGGTTCTTCGTGCAGGCTTCTGCCTATGCCATGGCCTACAAAATCCCTCACAACTGCGTAACCATGAGATTCCGAAAGCTGCTGTATTGCATTTGAAATATCAAAGAGCCTGTTGCCTTCTACTGCTTTTTCTATCCCGGCATACAGGGATTTTTCTGTAATGTCTATGAGCCTGGCCGCGTTTTCAGAAACCTTATCTCCGATCGGCAGTGTAATCGCGCTGTCAGCGAAATAGCCGTCTTTTTCAATACCTACATCTATGCTTAATATATCCCCGGAAGAAAGCCTTTTTTCTCCGGGAATACCATGCACTACCTGTTCATTCAAGGATGTGCATATAATGCCAGGATATCCTCTGTACCCCTTAAAAGCAGACCTGGAATTACATTTCTTTATTATTTCTTCTGCTTTTTCCGCCAGGCGGGCAGTTGTTATTCCCGGCCTTGCCGCATACTTAAGCTCCTCCAGAATCAGTTTAACCACCCTTCCTGCTTCAGATATAAGCCTGAGCTCATTTTCTGACTTTATGTCAATCATCTGATTAACGGGTGTTTAATATCTTAGTCAGCTCGCTGTAAACCGCGCCGGCTTCCAGATCGCCCGAAACCTCTTCAAGTATGCCCTGCGCCTTGTAATAATCTATAAGTTCTTTTGTCTGGCTGTTATAAACCTCCAGCCTTTTTTTTATAGTCTCCTCGCTGTCGTCTTTTCTCTGATACAGCTCTGAGCCGCACTTGTCGCAAACGCCCTGTTTTTTCGGGGGCATATTAACTATATGATAATTTGCGCCGCATTTAGAGCACAGTCGCCTGCCTGTGAGCCTTAAAATAACAGTCTCTATGCCTGTCTTGAAATACACCACCATGTCTATCGCTAGTTTTAGTTTATTTAATTCCGCGTCCAGTTTTTTTGCCTGGTATACAGTCCTTGGAAAACCATCCAGTATGAAATCTTTTTTTGCCTTTGCATTCTTTATTGTATCAAGCATCATCTCTATTACTATATCGTCAGGGACAAGCTCTCCTTTTTCCATAAAGACTTTTACTTTTTTCCCTATATCCGTGTTCCTTTTTACATTTTCCCTGAGTATATCGCCTGTAGAAAGATGCAGGAAATTTTTTTTCTCAGCAAGCATTACTGCCTGCGTGCCCTTGCCCGCGCCTGGAGGGCCTAATAATACCATATACATATCGCCTCTCTATAACTCAAAAGTAAAAACGCAAAAGGCAAAACTACAACTGAAAATTCAAAATTCCACTTTTTATATCTGTTTTTAATTTTAACTTTTTACTTTTGCCTTTTGACTTTTATTACCTTCTGCCCCTTATTCTTCCCTTCTTCAAGAAGCCCTCATAGTGTCTCATTAAAAGCTGAGACTCCACAGCCCTCATTGTATCAAGCATAACTCCGACCACTATCAAAAGAGCTGTCCCGCCGAAGAAGCTGGCTATCAAATAAGGTATCTTAAGCCACCCTCCCAGCATATCAGGAAAAACAGCTATAAAAGCAAGGAATATTGCGCCCGGAAGGGTTATCCTGGTCATTATAAAATCAAAATATTCCGCTGTGGGCCTGCCAGGCCTTATACCTGGAACAAAACCTCCGTATTTCTTCATGTTGTCAGCCACATCAGCAGGATTAAAAGTAATAGCTGTATAGAAATAAGCAAAGAATATAATCAATACGCTGTACATGAGTGTATATAATAATTGGCCCCTCATCATGGCCTCTGCGAATTTCTGAAGCCCGGGATTAGGTATAAAACCAGCCACTGTTGCTGGAAAAAGTATTATTGACTGCGCGAATATTATAGGTATGACGCCTGCCTGGTTTACCCTTAAGGGTATATAGGTGCTCTGGCCGCCGTAAACCTTCCTGCCTACTATCCTTTTTGCATACTGCACAGGTATTTTTCTCTGGCCCTGGGTAATTAATATAACAGCCACTACCACAGCGACTCCGATCGCTGACATAAGTACCAGCGTAAAAAACGGATATTTTATTATGCTCTTCTGCGGAGCGATCATTAATGAGAAAACCTGCTCTAATGCTGTGGGCAGCCTTGAAATTATGCCCGCTGTTATAACAAGCGATATGCCGTTGCCTATCCCGTGCTCCTGAATCTGCTCCCCTATCCACATTATAAAAGCAGTGCCTGTGGTAAGCGTTATAACTGTCAATGCCCTGAAAGCCCAGCCAGGATGGTCAACAATCTGCAGCCCCTGGAATCTGACAGGATTTTCCAGCCACAGGCTTATAAAAAAAGCCTGCACAACTGAAAGCACTATTGTTCCGTACCTGGTATACTGTATCATCTTGCGTCTGCCAGCCTCGCCTTCCTTTGAAAGCTTTTCAAGGTAAGGGACAACTGTCACAAGAAGCTG
>CAKKRB010000018.1 GCA_919902485.1 Omnitrophica bacterium GWA2_41_15
CCAGGCTTATATCCAACTCCATTTCAGTTCCCCTCACCCAGCTATTCAGCCTTCCCCGGGATACTCTAACACCCCCCAGATTCTCCATCTGCCTGGCTCCCCGCCGGTAGGAGAGATCCACAGCTAGGTCTATGCCTTTTTGTTTTATCCCTATCTCTTCCCGCTGGTAGGGGGCAAACCCAAGCCACCCCAGAAGAGGACGGAGCCGGGCGCCGCAGCCGCGACATTTCACCTCCCTCAACCTTAGCTTCACCTCTCCCAACAGGCTGGTGAAACCCCTCTCCCGCCCTGTCTCCCCCTTTCGTATCCAGCCTTTCCTCCCCTCACAGTCCCTGCCCCGCCTCCCTTTGCGACGATGCCTGACTGTAGCCATGCCTGCACAGAAGGCTGCTACTATCCTCTCCTCCCACTCTTTTAAAACCTGCTTCAACAGGTACACGCCGGTCTCCTGTAGTACCTGCCCTATGGCTTTGACTATGTCGTTGATATTTGCCTTATCCTCGGCTATACTAACTTTGACTGAGAGGGAAATCTTAATTTCCATATGGCTTACCTCCTGTCCTTAAGGTAAGCCATACACCCCTCTCAGTCCTTTTTCAAGCCCCCTTTAGGCCGTCATTTCATGACGCTACCAATTATTTGGAGCAAAAGTTCTAAGAAACCATACCTGAGAAGAAAAATGACTGAATATATGAAAAGCAAATATAGTGCTAGGACTAAATTGAGATGGCAAGATCCTGAGTTTCAAAAGAAAATGAAAGAAGCGTTATCTCAAAGGCCGAACGCCTTGGAAAATGACTTTTACAACAAGGTTATAGAAAAAATCCCTAACTTAGTGTATGTAGGATGTTTTGATTTCTTTGTCAACGGGAAAAATCCAGATTTCATTTTGGACGAAAATGGTAATACATCCAAATGCATAGACCTTTTCGGAGATTATTGGCATAAGGATGAGAATCCTCAAGAAAGGGTTAGGCACTTCAAAGACGCTGGATACAACCTTTTGGTTATTTGGGAGCATGAATGGAAAAATCACCAAAATATGGTTATATCTAATGTCGTGAAATGGGCCTCTTCCGAATAATAGATATAGATTGACCCGGAATCGCGGCTTTTGAGGTTAGGGTGCTACTCGAATACATAAATATGGCCATGAGCAAAGCTATATATGAAAAACTGGAGGACGGCACCTACTCTGGTGTCATACCAGAATGCCCGGGTACTATTGCGTTTGCCAAGACCCTCTTTGAATGTCAAGAAGAGCTACGGTCAGTTCTTGAGGGGTGGATTATTGTCAAAAACAGATATGGAGATAAATTACCAATAATATCTAAATAGTCATTGTGAGGAGTCCCGATAGGTCTGGGCGACAAAGCAATCCGCCTAACCCCCTTTACTAAAGGTGGCGCCGCAGGTGGGGGATTTTACTCTCAGAACAAAGATAATCTTAAAGAGGTCTCCTTTGCTAGATAAAAACTCTCCGGTTGACAGAACAAGATAAAACATTGATTTCACTTGACCAATTCACCGCTTAGTGCTACATTGTATATACAAAGAGTCACCTGACGTTTTAGTGGAGAACTGAATGATTAAGAACCTCACTCCTCACGGTAATAGCGCCGCTTTAATCATTGACAAAGCTGTATTGGAGCTATT
>CAKKRB010000019.1 GCA_919902485.1 Omnitrophica bacterium GWA2_41_15
CTATTGAATCTTTTAATGCGCCTATCTTCCTTATATAGGACATTATCTCAACCTCGTCTTCTTTATCTTTTGAGTTCTTTTTTGCAGCATGGAGGGACTCTATAAGGGTATATAAAGGTAAGGAAAGGCTGTTTTCCGTAAAGTTCTTCTCTTTAATCCTAAGGGAATCAGAATCTTCTTTCTTTGAATTTGCCTCAAAATATTCTTTTATACCTTTAAAAAAAGCGTCTGAGCGCCTGCGTATCTCTTCCACGCGCCCCATGCTGTCCTGATCGCCTATGGTCAATAGAAACCCTTTTTGTTTTTTAAGATTAAAAAGGAGGTCTAATATATATTTGATGCCTGAACTGCTGACGCTTGCGCCAAGGTGTTCTGTCGCCACGCTTTCAATGCTGTGTGCTTCGTCAAACACAAGCGCGCCGTATTCCGGAAAAATGGTTTTCTGTTCCTTTAATAAAGCAAGGTTTGAAAAAAATAAATGGTGATTTACAACCAGTATGGCCGCCTCGTTTATTTTTTCCCTGGCTTTCTGGAAGAAACATTTTTTATAATACTCACAGTTTTTCCCAAGGCATGTTTCTGAATCAGCTGAAACCATGCCCCAGACTTTTGGATCAGGCTCTTCGTCCATGTCATACAGCGTGCCGTCTTCTGTTTTATAAGACCACGCAAAAATCTTGGTAAACTCCACTAATTCATACTGGTCGGAAAATAAATCCTTCTGCTGGAATTCAGACCTGTGAAGCCTCCTGAGGCACAGATAATTATTCCTGCCTTTTACAAGAAGCGCCTTAAAATCCATATCCAGGGCTTGTTCAAGAAAAGGTACGTCTTTATATATGATTTGTTCCTGGAGGCTGATGGTATTTGTGGAGACTATTCCGAGGGATTCGTTATGAAGCGCGTATTCTGCGAGAGGGACAAGGTATGCAAAACTTTTCCCTATCCCAGTTCCTGCTTCTACGATAAGCTTGCTAGAATGCCGAATGCTAGAATCAATAGCCTCTGCCATCTCTATCTGCTCATGCCTGACCTCGTATCCAGGCATAGCTTTGGCAACAGGGCCGTCTTTATCGAAAACTTGTCTTATATAATTCATACATCACCTTTTCTTAAAAAACGAGATTCTCTTCTCTTCACCCCTGGCCAGACGTCTGATATTCGCTCTGTGTTTATAGACTATTATCAGGCAAAGGAGGCACATGAAGACTACTATCTCAGCTGGTTCTCCGAATGCGAGCGTAAAGATAGGCACGCTGACAATTGCTATAATTGAACTAAGGGATACAAATCCTGTTATAAAAAACGTTATAAGCCAAACCATAAATCCTAACCAGAATATCTTCGGTATCAAGCCTATTACCACGCCTGCGCTTGTAGCAACGCCTTTCCCGCCTTTAAATTTAAGGAACACTGTCCAGTTGTGGCCTGCAATTGCGCATAATCCTACCAATATCCTGTACATCTCAGGCCTTACAACAGGGGCAAGGTACATAAATCCGCTTGCAAGGTATGTTGCGCATATAAAACCTTTAATTATATCTATTATAAGGACTATTATCCCAGGCACCTTGCCTATGACCCTGAATACATTTGTAGCGCCTGTATTTCCGCTGCCGTGCTCGCGTATATCAATACCCTTAAGCGCTCTGCCGAATATATATGCCGTAGGGATAGACCCGATTAGATAGGCTGCTGCAAACCCAAGAAACAGTATAACATACCCCATATCCCCTCCTAACTCGTTAATTCACAAAACGAGTATGACTTGATTTGTGAATTAACGGGACTTAAACATCTTTCTTTTAAACCTGATAATCACAGGCACGCCTTCAAGATTTAGTTTTTTTCTGAATATATTAACTAAATGGCTTTTTTCAGTATTAAGTATTGCCTCTGGATTTTTTACAATAATCTCAAATCCGGGTGGAGAATTTTTAACCTGCCTTATGGAATACAGCTTTGTTGCGTTGAATTGTATTGCCTTAAGGATCATATTCAAATCGCTTGTTGAAAAATTCTTTCTGGATTTTTCCGCAAGTTCATACGCAGTATCTATAACCGAAAGAAGATTCTCTCCCTTTAAAGCTGATATAAAAATAATAGGGGCATTATACATGAACCTGACTTCTTCTCTTACGGTCTTCTCGTAATTGCCGCGTCTTATCTTATCTTTTTCCGCAAGGTCCCATTTGTTTATAGCCAGAATAAACGGTTTGAAATTCTCCTGAACCAGATCTATGATCTTGTGCTCTTCTTTTCTTACGCCCATGGGTGCATCTGCCAGGATTACGGTTACATCGCTTTTCTTGATACTCTCCTCTGTGCGCAATATGCTGAAATATGTAACAGCGTCTTTTATCTTAGACTTTGAGCGTATGCCAGCGGTATCGATAATAATAAAAGACTTTTTGTCTCTTTCGAAATACGTGTTTATGGAATCTCTTGTTGTGCCAGGGACATCGCTTACTGTAATCCTGTCTTCTCCCAGAAGGCTGTTTACAAACGAGGATTTACCTGCGTTCGGCCTGCCGATAATGGCAATCCTTACAGAAATACGCGGCAGATGTTTTTCAGCATCTTCTATGCCGGATATTACAGCGTCTAAAAGATCTCCTATGCCCAGGCCGTGCAAAGCAGAAACAGGCAGCGGTTCTCCGAAACCAAGGCTGTAAAATCCTGCTTTTCTTTCGGAAAGCTCTCTGGTATCTGCCTTGTTAATAACAAGCGTGACTTTTTTGCCTGCCTTTCTGAGCATGGAACATATTTTATGATCAAACTGTGATATGCCGTCGGATACGTCGCACACAAAAATAAACTGGTCAGCTTCTTTTATAGCCAGCATTATCTGCTTTTCAACCAGAATCCAGAGATTTTCTTTTTTCCCAAAATCCAGGCCAGGCGTGTCTATCAGCTCAAAGTTTTTATTGGACCAGCTTACAATAGCGCCTATCCTGTCGCGTGTGGTAGGCCCGTCTTTTTCAACTATGGCCTTGCGTTTTTGTATGATCCTGTTAAAAAGCGCAGATTTGCCTACATTAGGCCTGCCTACAATAGCTACTTTATGGAGGTTAAATTTTATGGGCTTCATTGAGTTGCTTTGAACCGCGCCAGATATAGTCTATCGCAGAAAGCATTGTAAAAAGAATTGCCGGGTAAAGGAAAAATTTGTGGTATTTGAATGCCGCCAGAAAAACAAGTATGGTTAGCATCTGAAAAAGCGTTGTTGTTTTGCCGAGCCAGCTTGGCTTTATTTTAAGATTGCCTTTAAGAAAATATATCACAACTGAGCCCAGCACAATAACAATATCCCTGCTTATGACAGTTAAAACAGCCCATGCAGGTATGCGCAAATCTTCCGGTACGACTTTTATCATGGCCAAAGATATAAATGCACTTATTATAAGAAGTTTGTCCGCTATGGGGTCCAGCACCCTGCCTAATTCTGTTACCTGGTTGCAAAATCTGGCTATAGCGCCATCAACAGCGTCGCTGATAGTTGCCAGTATAAATATCCCAAGCGCATAGAACCTTAAATAATCCCTGTCCGGCCCATAATAAAGGATGCATGCTATAAAAAGGGGGATAAGCAATATGCGGAATATGGTAATTTTATTGGCTAAGTTCATACATTAGAGATTCCACCTACGGGGTGGACAATTTTGTCCACCCCGTAGGTGGAATAGGTTCTATTTCCAAATTTCTTTTAAATACTTTGGTATCCCCGACGCCTCTTTCGGCCCTACAAGCACTTCCCAGCCTGAAGCATCTTCCAGTTTCCCGCTTAAGACAGCCACATATCCTGGTATGATTATCTTTTTATGCGAGACTACGCTGTCCAGTTCTGTCTTCTTCATAGTCTCAGCTATTATCTCAGGCGTGAATTTTTCAGCAGCCCATGCAGTCAAAACACTCATGCCCTCTGAATCTGTGACAAGCAAATATGCTGAATGACCGCTTGCTTCTATTTCAGGAGAAACCGTATAAAACGTAAGGGAAAAATTAGTGGTAACCATGACAGGCGAATTTTTATCAGGTGAGCCAAATTTATAAAGTTTCGGCTCTACTGTAACAGGTTTCTGCGGGTCTGTATAGATGTTCTGGCGCATGGTAACAATAGGCAGCAAAACATCTCTATCGATAGAATCCATCACAATAATGCCGGCATATTTTGCAATAAACGCGCACGCATCTGCAACCATTTGATACCTATCAGTATTTTTTATAAACATTACTACAGGAAAACCAAAAGGCCTGTAATTACGCTTAAGGCTGAGCCGCCTTATCTGAGTCAGGTCGTTCAATGCCTTATGTAAATTCTCCGAACCCGGGTCTAGGACAAGTTCTTCAGCTCCTAATTTAATTGCTTCCTGGGAAAGTTTATCAAGCTCTTCTAATGTAGGGGAGGGTTTGAAACCCTCCCCTACCAGCGCAAGCGCCACCTTATATGTTTTTGCAATATTTACCATGTCTTTTAAATTTCTAGAATCAGCGGCATACACAAGAGGTTTTTTATCAGAACATCTTTTCAATGCCAGCTCTATGGTTTTTGAATCAGGGCTCGCCAGAATAAGAGGTTTTTTTGATTTAGAAAGAACCTTATCTAAAGCGCTCAGAAATTTTTCGTCGGATAAGCTTTTGTTTACAATCGCTATCATATCAATTGCAATGCGCTGGCCCACTCTTTCAAAGCTGATATCCTCTATCTCTTTTATCCTGGCTGATAGATCGCTGTCGGAAAGGGTGTCTTCTATGCTTATCGCAATAGCTGTTTGGTGATAAAATGTTTTTTCATGCCTGAAAAGAACTATTTCCCCGCCTGTCTCAACAGTGTTATCTCCTGATCCGAGTTTTATCAATGCAATAGGCGGCCTGGAAGATTCTTCCATGGATTTTTTTGCCTCCATGGATACGTCCGGGCACTCGTCCAGAGACGCCTTTTTCATTGCAAGTTTCATTGCAAATGCAAGGCATGTGGGAGATCCGCATTTTTTGCAATTAGTCTTAGGCAACAATTTATATATATCCAATCCAGATAATGCCATTGTTACATGACTCCTTCCATTGTAAGGGCCGGATGCCCTACCTTTTCAAGATATGGCAACAATTCTTCTGTAGTTGTGGCTGCTGTTTCATCAGCTATTTTATTTATAAGATCCGGGTCGCCCAGTTCTTCGCCTCTCTTTTTCAATTTTTCAGCCAGGGCTTCTTTTAATTCTTTCGGCATCCACACCAGCCTTTTAAGCCCGCCTTCAGCTGAAATAAATTTTCTACTCACAATATACAATCTCCCAACCCCCATAAAACCAGGGGTCTGCTGGCCGCCTCCTATTGTTCCTGCAAGCGTAGAAAAACTCATTCCTACAGGAGTCATGCCGGAATACTCTCTGTTAACAACTATGAAACCATTTGCCTCAGGCAGTACAGCTATAATGCATTCAAAGCACCCGCAGCTTGTTTCAGGCGCGTCAATGATAGAATAGCAGCAGAAACGTTCCAGGGTTCTGTTTGATTTCTGAAACACCATTTCATTTACGCCTGCCCATTCTCCTTTTACAGGATCTAAACACCTGCCTTTTTTAATAGGCTGGTTTCCTCCTGACGGATTTAATTCATACGCTGCTTTTGCATCTAACCAGTTGTACGCCCCGCACAGGCCCAACCTTTCAGGTTTTATAATGCAGATGTGATTTGGCGCAAAGCTCTGGCAAAGCGTGCATGTCCAGAAAAGGTCCACGCTTTCATCTGTCATTTTCTCAACCCTCGCGTCCCTTTCTTTATAGGCACTCTGAGCCTCTTTTACAAGCCTTTCAACATCAGTTTGGTTTGTATATATTTTAACCTGAACCTTGCTTACTATGGCGCTGAAAACATCATGAAATCTGGCATGCAATATCACTCCGAAATGCCTGAGTTTAAATCCCCTTGTATTTGCGTCCTTTGAAATTCTCAGCCAGCACATATCCCTCTGTCCCATGTGAAACACGCCCATTGCCTCGTTCAAAAAGCTATGTATCTGCCTTTCAAGAATCGGTTCAAAATCCTTCTGCATCTTTCTGCCAGCTACTTCTACGAATATTCCAAGAGGGGCTGCGCCGCCTTCCTCTATTTTATCCAGTTCCGAGCCGATCACTTCTATTTTCCCGTCTTCTATTTCATCTGGCGCCGCCATTTTTACATACTCAAACGCATCCGAATATTTGCCGCCGAACTGCGCAAACATCTGTTCCCGCCTTACTCTTTCTCCTTCAAAAGCCGGGGAATACGCTACTGGTATATCTATATCCGAAACCTTTATTTTTAAGCCTCTTACCTCTATCGAGCGCGGAACTATTTTCTTATAATCAAGTTCTTTCACTACATGTTCATACGTGCATATGCCGCTGGGTTTTATCTCAGGTATATCCGTATCCGCTATTACAGGAAAACCCATATTGATCGCGCCTGCGCCTGTTGCATATTTAATATCGTCCAATTCCCCTAAAACCATGCCAAACGCAAACACCCTGTTCTGGCAGTATTTAAGGCATTTAAGAGCCTCGCCTTTTTTATGGCCTCCAAAAGTAAGGGCGCCTCTGATTGCCCAGTTCAAAGGATATATTGCGCTTAAGGTGTCTCTTCCGTACGGTATTATATAGGTATCCCAGCCCATCTCCACTTTTTCTTCAAGCAGCTGGTCAATTATACTCCTTCCGTTTACATTGCTTCCCACAAATGTCATGATGCTGCGCTTCTGCAGTTCGCGCACAATATATACAGCTGTTTTATTATCCGGAGCAGCGCCCAATATCGCGGCAAATCCCGGTATCCTTCCGTCTACAAGCTGTATGCCCAATGTGCGAAGGATTGTATCTGAGAAAAATCCGTTGCAATCTTTTTGCGGCTCCTGGCCGTACAAATATCTTAACGCCATTATTATCTCTTCGCATAAAAGCGCTGACACGCCGGAATCCAGCGTGTCACCCAAATAAGGCAGCCATATTTTTTCAGAAGGGCCGTCATGTAAAAGCGTTTTTGCGAATAATAAAACTTTTTTCGCATCGCTGAGCTTTTTTACCTCTTCGCCCAGCAAGGCATAAGCCATGGGAAAATAAAAAGCAGTATCCGGAAATTTGACCTCGCAGGATTCGCCTTTTTCCCTGATTGATTTTTCCAGAAATTCCTCCGCCTGCCTGTAAATTTCTCTTGCGCCTCTTATTGCGCACGATGCAATTATCTTTGACATGCCTCCTCCAGATTTACGAAGTAAATTTGATCCTGAGACAGCGTTAAAAATGCGAGCAAAGCGAACATTTTAGCTGCCGAAGGACCTAATTTTATAAAGTCAGTATCGTTTCTTTAAACTCCTGTTCCCTGAAACCTTTTTTAGATTTTTTGATAAGCGGTATTATTTTCCCGTAATCAAAATAATCTTCTAAAATTATATCTTTAACTCCTGTAATGTCCACTTTATTCTTAATCAAAGCGCCTATAACCCCTATATTTTCTATTGAGTTTACAAATATAGCTCCTGCGATAATGCCGTCTTTTAATACCACCTTCTTGTAAATATTCCTGGCTGCATCTTTTTTTACAATCTCTTCATAAACAGCGCTTTTCGGCCTTGTTATCCCGACAGATATAACAGGAAGGCCAAAAAATTCTATGGAATTCATGGCAAGGGATCCTTCGTATGTTTCTTTTTCGCCTGCCATATTCAATCCTGCTATTCTGCCCTGCTCGCACGCAGCAGGCCAGATTGCGTTTATAGAACTTTCTCCCAGCGCAATATCATTTGTCTCCGCTACATCGCCGGCGGAAAATATATCTTCGATATTCGTCTTCAGAAAATCGCTTGTTAAGATTCCCCGGTTTGTTTTTATGCCGCTGTCTCTGGCTATCTCTATATTCGGGGAAACGCCTTTACCTATAATTACAAGTTCGCAAGCATGCTTTGAACCATTGTCAAGCGCTACGCCTTTCACTGACTTGTCGCCCGTAATCTCTTTTGCAGCCACACCTGTAAATATCTTTATGCCTTTTTCTTCTATGCGCTTCTGCATAAGGATAGCAGCGTCTTTATCCACTATCTGAGAAAGTATGGAGCCTGATTTTACAAAAACGCTTACATCCTTGCCGCGGTTTTTCAGCGCATACGCAGCGCGCAAGCCTATTAATCCGCCGCCCAATACAGCTACGCTTTTTACCTTATCCAGCATAGCCTGGATTTCAGTCATATGCTCAATAGTCCTTAAGGGGAAAACACCTTTTTTATCTACTCCTGGGATATTTTCCAATTTAGGCGAGGCGCCTGTTGCAATTAAAAGCCTGTCAAATTTTACATTTTCCTTATTTGCAGGGGAGGGTTTTAAACCCTCCCCTGCAAAGTTGGAAACGGCCACCTCTTTTTTCTTTATATCAATCCCTATGGCCTTGACGCCAAGCAGCGGTTCCACTTTATTGTTTTTAAAAAAACTGTCTTTTCTGTACCAGATCTTTTTCTCATCTATTGTCCCTGCCAGAAGATAAGAAATAAGGCATCTTGAATAAAGCGGATTTTTCTCGTCGGAGATAACGATTATCTTTGAATCTTTATCTTTGGTCCTTATGGCTTCCACTGCGCTTATCCCTGCTGCGCTGGATCCGATAATTACATATTGCATTATAGCCTTTCGTAGGGAACGGTTTCAAACCGTTCCCTACTTTAATATTTCTTTAAATTCTTTCAATGTACCTAAATACAGCGCCTTAGTCGGGCAAGCCTCTACGCAAGCAGGTTTATCCCTGTCAGGGCAAAGGTCGCATTTTACAACTTGCTTTTCTTGCTTCTCCCTGGTAATAGCTCCAAAAGGGCAGGTCATTATACACATCCAGCAACCAACGCATTTATCCCTGTCGTGCTGGGTAAGCCCTGTTTTCGCTTCCTTGTACATTGCGCCGGACATGCACGCTGTAACGCAGGCTGCATTATCGCAATGCTGACAGCCTGTAGATATAGCGACATTTTCTTCTACAAATTCCGCCCTGCGCCTTTTGATAGGCAGCGGGTTTTCTGAAATTGTACTATTCAGCTCTTTGGCTTTGGAATGCTCAACTGCGCATGCAATCTCGCAACTTCCGCAGCCTAAGCATTTTTTAATGTTGCAGTAAATCTTTTTCATTCCCCTCACCCTACCCTCTCCCCTAAAAGGGGCGAGGGTTACTTTGTAGCGTACATCAGAGGTTTTAGCTTCAGCGCTTCCCGTTTTTTATCAATATGCTCTATCATTATATGCGCTGCTTTTATCGGGTCGCCTTCAAACGCCCACTTGCCCCCGTATATCTGCTCTATGTCATTGCATATGTAATTTGTGACATTCTTACTTCCCAGCACCCTTAACGGCGTACCAATGACCACAAGCAGCCCGGACGTTACAAAATACCAGCCGATTGCAATCGCTTTTTCCGACATCCACTCAGGAGCAGCTCCTGCCACCGGGAGCTCGTCGATGCTATTCCCGATCCCGCCTTCTTTTACCATCTCGCAGCACGCAGTTAAAATTCTTGTATTGTCCACGCATGAACCCGTATGCAGCACCGGAGGAATTCCCACTGTCTCGCATATTTCTTTCAAGCCCTCTCCTGCAAATTTGAACGCAGCTTCCGGAGTCAGAAGCCCGGCCTTTGCGCACGCCCCGCCAGAACATCCTGTCTGGACAACCAGCACGTCATTTTTTATAAGCTCTCTAACCATATCCGCGTGGCACATTCCAGACTCGTTCTTCGGGTTATCGCAGCCCACTACCCCGGCCACGCCCCGTATCCTTCCGCTGATAATCGCGTCATTTAAAGGCCTGTATGACGGTCTGAAACTGCCTCCAAGATTATAAAAAACATTCTCCATTGTAAAGCCTGCCACAAAGGTCATTTTTTCCTTGGGTATATTGACTTTTGAGCGGTTTCTATTTTTATAATTTTCAACAGCTATCCTTAAAATCTTTTTTGCTGTTTCCATGGCTTCTTTTTCGTGGAATTCTATATGCTCCATTCCTACAAATTTTGCCTTTGGAGAAGTGGATATAAGTTTTGTATGAAACGATTTCGCCACCTCGCTCAGGCTGGGCATAATACACTGCACATCCACGATCATTGCTTCAACAGCTCCTGTAATTATAGCCAGTTCCTGCTGGAGAAAATTTCCAGCCATCGGAACGCCGTGCCTCATCAGGACCTCTGCCGCTGTGCAGCAAATTCCTGATAGATTGATCCCTTTTGCCCCATTTTTCCTGACTAGCTCCTGAATTTCCTTATCCTGGCTTGCAGTAACTATGATATCAGAAAGCACTGGCTCGTGGCCGTGCAAAAGTATATTTACCTCGTCTTCTTTCAATACGCCTAAATTTATCTCTGCTCGCAAAGGTTGAGGAGAACCGAATAATATATCGCTGAGTTCCGTAGCTATCATGGATCCGCCCCAGCCGTCTACAAGCGAAGCCCTTATAGCAGCCTCTAAAACATGTTTATACTCGCTATCGCATCCTATATGAGTCCTGGACATTGCCTGCACCACTTCTATATCAATGCCCCTTGGGCTGACATTTGCTTTTTTCCATATCTCCTGCTGTTTCCTGGGAGCTCTTTTTGCCAGGGTTAATTCACCTTCCTGCTGGCCGTATTCTTTTAAAATAGCCTCTCCAAGCTCTTCAGCTATCTTTAAATCGTCTTTACCTTCTATTTTTATTCCGAACTCAACAGCAAGCTTTTTCAATTTCACAGGGTCTTTTATTGAATAATCCTTTGCTATGCCTTTTCCTAATTCCAGGAGAGTCTTTGCCATGGTGCGACCATGGTCAGAATGACAAGCAGCCCCTGCTGCGGCGTTGCGCGTCAAGTTTCTTGCGCTTATAGTGTCTGCGTCTGCCCCGCATACGCCTTTCTGGGCGCCTTCTCCGAACGGGTCAATCCTGCACGGGCCAAGATTGCAAATCTTGCAGCATACCCCTAGCGTCCCGAATCCACAATGAGGCTCCTGCTCCATGAATCGATCCCATATAGTAGAGATATTGTTTTTAGCCGCTATCTCTAAGAGTTCATCATTAATTGGATTACCTGTTGGTTTTGCCATTAAATACCTCCGCCAAATTTTTTATAAATTCCGATCCTTCAGGCAATATGCCTCTAGAATTCAAAAGCGCCTCGTCCAGGTTTATATGTCCCTGAATTTTTATGTCTTTGATATTTTTTTCTATAAAATCTTTGTCCTTAGCTGACCTGATTTTGTTTCCTATGACTGAAATATCCTTGATCCCCAGGCCTTCTGCAAGAGTCTTTATTTTTTTTGCGGTATCGAGTGAGGTATTGTTCGGCTCCACTACTATTAAAAATTTTTCAACTGACTGCGCCGTGCCTCGGCCCAGATGCTCTACGCCAGCTTCCATATCCACAACAACTACTTCATCCCTGTTTAAAAAAACATGGCTTAATAACGCTTTTAAAAAAGCGCTCTCCGGGCAAACGCAGCCTGAGCCGCCTTTTTTTACTGTCCCCATTTCAATGAGCGTAATATTGCCCCGTTTGGCGGAAAATTTATCCGGAATATCGTCAACCTTTGGGTTTAATTTAAAAAAACTGCCCACCTCGCCTGTGCGCTCAAGAATAATCTTTTTTAATTCAGATATGGGCGCAGGCCTCTCGGAAGTTAAAAATCCAAGAGTAGCTGCAAGATTTGCATCAGGGTCAGCATCTATCGCAATCACCTTTTTGCCTTTATTTTTAAAGAGCAGGACTAAACCAGCTGCTACAGAAGTCTTTCCTACCCCGCCTTTTCCACTCACTGCTATTTTCATAAACCGGCTGCGTCCAGAACCAATGAAACTTTTTTATCCCATCCTATGGGCATTATATGAACGCCCTGACACATAGGTTTAAGATCATTTATGAGCCTTGCCGCTATATCTATTGATTTTGCGCTCTTATCCTTTGCTTTATCTATCTCTTCAATCAAGTTATCAGGTACAAATACGCCCGCCACATTTTTATTCATATATTTTGCCATACCTGCTGATTTTAAAAGCACTATACCGGCTATAATGGTTGTTTTTAAATGCGAAGAGGCTTTCAGGAATTTTTCAAAAAGGTCTACCTGGTATATTGCCTGAGTCTGAAAAAACTGCGCTCCTGCCTGTATCTTTTTTTCCATCTTCATGATCTCAGGCTCAATAGGGTCTGCGCCTGGATTTACAACCGCTCCCACGCAAAACTTAGGGCTCCCTTTTAACTCCTTGCCTGCCATATCTTTTCCTGCCTCTAGCCCCCTGATAGCCTCAAGTAGCTGCATAGAATCCAGATCAAAAACAGGTTTTGCGTTTGGATGGTCTCCTAATGCAGGATGATCTCCTGTAAGGGCAAGCACATTCTTTATGCCGAAAACAGCTGCTGATAAAAGGTCTGACTGGAGCGCTAATCTGTTCCTGTCTCTGCATGTAATTTGAAACACAGGCTCCAGGCCGGCCTCAATCAAAAGCCTGCATATTGCCAGAGACCCTGTCCGCATTACAGAGCTCTGCAGGTCTGTTACATTTATCGCATCCACCCTGCCCTTTACAAGCTCGGCATCTTTCAGGATTTCTTCCACATCAGTGCCTTTTGGCGGGGCAATCTCAGATGTCACTATAAACTTTCCTGCCTTTATCTTCTCGCAAAGTGTCATAATTTTCCGTTAATTCACAAAACGAGTATGACTTGTTTTGTGAAATAACGCTATTTTGCTTGCTGCTGTTTAAATGCTTCGACTACGTTACGCATTAAAATTGCTACTGTCAGAGGCCCTATGCCTCCAGGAACCGGTGTGATATATGATGCCTTCTCAGCTGCTTTATCAAACTCCACATCACCTGCAATCTTGCCTTCAACCCTGTTAATCCCGACATCTATCACAATAGCGCCTTCTTTTATCCAGTCTCCTTTTACAAGCCCTGCCTTTCCAACAGCTACTATTACAATCTCTGCCTTTTTTATGAAGTCAGGAAGCGTGCCTCTTTGTCCTGTAGCTATATGGCAAACTGTAGTGGTTACGAATTTATTCAATAATAACAGCGCCAGAGGTTTCCCTACGATTTCGCTGTGGCCCACAACAACTGCCTCTTTGCCGTATAATTCAAGCGACTCTATGGAATTCAATAATTCCATACAGGCGGCTGCTGTGCATGGAAGAATTTTCGCTTTCCCGAAAACGAGCTCTCCCATATTCTGCGGATGCACCGCCTCTATGTCTTTTAAAGGGGATACATACCTGGATATAATTTTTGCGTCTATGTGCTGAGGAAGGGGCATTTGTATTATAATGCCGTTTACAGATTTATCCCTGTTCAGCGCATCGATAGCCTTTATAAATTCATCCTGCTTTATGCCAGCATCTAACTTTTTAAGCTCATAATTTATGCCCAGATCCTTGGCTATTTTCTCCTGAGACTTGATATATATTTCTGAAGCAGAATTCTCTCCTGCTTGCACGCTGACAAGTTTAGGGCAAACGCCATATTTATTTTTTAGCGCCTCAATCTCTAGTTTTATATTTTCTTTTATTTTTAAAGCAACGCTTTTGCCTTCTAAAAGCTTTGCGGGCATGATCAAGCCATCCTTTCATTTACCTTAGATATTGCTTTCTTATATAAATCAGCTATTTCTTTTTTTAACGTATAAAGAACCGGTAATTCTTTTTCTTTAAAAGAAATATCTTTAATACCTTTTAAATTTATTTCAGAATTAAATACTCCTGAATCAAAACTGGCTTTTAAAAGTTCTGACCCGCATCCTACATCGGTTATCAAATTGACATTTGATTTTTCAGCCAGGTCAGATGCAATAGCTGCGCCAGACCTTGTCAGCCTGCACATTTTTAAGGAGATATAATACCCTTGTTTCAGGCTATTATCAATTATTTTCTCATCTTTTGTTTTAAATGCACTGCATATATCCGAATACGCCTTCACGTCCCCATCCACCAGCGCCATAAATTCTTCTCTTATTTTTCCAAGCGCTGTCAAATGTTTATTTATCGCGTCTTCCACGTCTTTATATTTTTTATTGCCGGCGGTAAAATTACACGCCATCTCCAACAGCGCTATGCCCAATGCGCCTGCCAGGGCAGCTGCGCTCCCGCCTCCTGGCGTTGGCTGCCTTGCTGCCAGATCGCTTACATATTTTGATAGTTTTTCATTTATATACATATTTTTAAAATAAACCTACTATTTTCCCTTCGCTATCAATATCAACCTTAGTCCCTGCCGGTACTGACGGCAGCCCAGGCATTGTATGCATCTGGCCACACAATGGGTATAAAAATCCTGCGCCCGCAGAAACCCTTATATCCCTTACCGGCAAAATGAAATCCCTCGGCCTGGCCTTGAGTTCAGGGTCGTGGGAAAGCGACAGATGAGTCTTTGCCATACATATAGGCAATTTATCGTAACCTAATTTTGTGTAGCAATCTATCTTTTTTTCAGCCTCTTCTGAATAGCTCACATCTTTTGCGCCATAAATCTTTTTCGCTATCAGCTCTATTTTTTCTTTGATCGGGATATCCAGTGGGTATAAAAACCTGAAGTCTGATTTCTTTTCGCACGTCTTTATCACAGCCCTGGCTAATTCCATTCCGCCTTCTCCGCCTTTTTCCCACACCTCGCTCAAGGCCACGTCTTCCGCGCCTGCTTTTATAGCTATCTCTTTTACCGCGGCCAGCTCCTTATCCGTATCATGCAGAAACCTGTTTATCGCAACTACTACAGGCACGCCGAATAATTTTATATTCTCAATATGCTTTTCAAGATTACCTGCGCCCTTTCTTACAGCGTCCACATCCTCTTTTTTTAATACGGCCTCGTCTATCTTTTTACCTGGCGCAGCTTTAAATGCGCCGCCATGCATCTTGAGCGCCCTGACGCTGCAAACTATTACCACGGTGTCCGGAGGTTTAAGGCCCGGTAGCCGGCATTTTATATCCATAAATTTTTCTGCGCCGCAATCTGCCCCGAACCCGCTTTCAGTAACTACGTAATCCGCAAGCCTCAATGCAATCATGTCTGCCAGTATTGAATTGTTTCCATGCGCTATATTGGCAAAAGGGCCGGCGTGCATTATGCACGGGGTGTGGTCTATTGTCTGGACAAGGTTTGGTTTTATGGCATCCTTTAAAAGCACTGTCATTGCGCCGGCACATTTCAAATCCTGGGCTGTTACAGGCTTTCCATCGTATGTAAAAGCAGCTATCATTTTACCTATACGCTGCCTTAAATCAAGGAGGCTGTTTGAAAGCGCCAGGATAGCCATTACCTCGCTTGCAACAGTTATATCAAAACCTGTATCTCTCGGGATCCCGTTTTCTTCCCCCCCCAGGCCTGTCCTTATCTGGCGCAAAGACCTATCGCTTATATCAACTACCCGGCGTGTAATAATAGTATCGGGATTTATATTGAGCTTGTTGCCTTTGGTAACGCTATTATCAATAAACGCGGCCAGGAGATTATTCGCAGCGCCTACCGCATGTATGTCGCCTGTAAAATGAAGGTTAATGTCTTCCATCGGGAGCACCTGAGAATACCCTCCGCCCGCAGCCCCGCCTTTTATGCCGAACACAGGCCCCATTGAAGGCTGCCTGAGCGTTGTTATGACTTTTTTCTTTAATTTATTAAGGCCCAGGCTAAGCCCGATAGTAATGACAGTTTTTCCTTCTCCCAGAGGCGTAGGCGTGATTGCAGTAACGTCGATATATTTGCCAAAAGGCTTGTTTTTAATGCGGCTAAGTATTGAAAGTGATATCTTGGCTTTGTATTTCCCGTACAATTCCAGCTCATCTTCTTTTATGCCTACCCTTTTTGCAATCTCAGTAATAGGTTTAAGTTTTGCTGCCTGGGCTATTTCAAGATCGCTTGGGACATTTTTCATCTTCGATCCTCAATTAATATCTATACTTACTGTCCAGCTCAAAGGCATTCTTAATCAATCTTACTTCAGGCCTGGGTCTATCCACACCCTCTACCAAAACCACATCAAACCTGCAGCTTTTATCCTGTAATTTATATTTTTTAATATACAAAAGCGCCGCCTTTGAGATCTGCAGCTGTTTTCTTTTTATTATTGTTTCCTCAGGCGCGCCAAAAGAAAGGCTGTTTTTAGCCCTTACCTCTACAAAGCAAACACAACCCTTGCAATCAGCTATTATATCTATTTCTCCGAGTTTTGTCCTGTAATTTCTTTCTATTATTTTATAGCCATTTTTGCGCAGATAAGAAACAGCTTCTTCTTCGCCTTTCCTTCCTGAATTAATCCTCGCTAATGTCATTATTACCACCTCCACCCCAGGGGTGGAATTTG
Source organism: Omnitrophica bacterium GWA2_41_15 (assembly GCA_919902485.1). Lineage (GTDB taxonomy): Bacteria > Omnitrophota > Gorgyraeia > Gorgyraeales > Gorgyraeaceae > UBA10183. Next base: position 16,330 of record CAKKRB010000019.1, read on the forward strand.
ATTCCACCCCTGGGGTGGAGGTGGATTGTTTTAATGGGAGCGAAGCTCTTTCTGTGTATCAAGCATGGCCCGTGCCGCTCTATAGCCTCTAAATGATTTTTTGTGCCGTACCCTTTATGTTTTGAGAAGCCGTATACAGGATATTTTTTATCATAACGGTCCATCATGCCATCCCTGGTAACCTTTGCTATTATTGACGCAGCTGCTATGGAAAGGCTTTGCGAATCGCCTCTTACAATCGGAATTGTCCTGTAGGGAGGGAAATCTCCGAATTTGCCGTCTACAAGGATACAAATATTATCTCTTATATCTTTTTCTTTTTTATTGCTTATGCGGCAGAATTCAGCTATTAGTTTTTTAACTGCCTGCTTCATTGCAGCAAGCGTTGCCATATGTATATTTTTCCGGTCGATGTAATTATTGTCTTTTATGCCTGTGCAGGAAACAGCCTTTGATTTTATTTCCCTGAACGCTTTTTCTCTCTCTAAAGGACGGAGTTTCTTAGAATCGTCTATCTTTTCTTTATAAACAGGTATTCTGAATTTCTCCAGCGGGGTTTTTCCGAGAATAACAGCGCCGGCCACTACAGGCCCTGCAAGAGGGCCCCTGCCTGCCTCGTCAACCCCTATAATAACAGATGCGCCGTCAAGAAACGCTGTTTTCTCCCACGACAGCATCTGTTTCTTTTTTAGAAACGTCTCTTTCTTCTTCAACCGATGTATGCTTGCCAACTCTTTTCCTCAGATAATAAAGCCTGGCCCTTTTAACCTTGCCTTTTTTTATGACCTTGATTGAATCAATGTGAGGGGAATGAGCCTGGAAAACCCTTTCCACCCCTTCTCCGAAAGATATATGCCGGACAGTAAAGGTCTCTTTTAAGCCTGAGCTTTTCCGCGCAATAACAATGCCTTCATAGCCCTGAAGCCTGGTCTTGTCCCCTTCCTTAATCCTCACTGCCACCCTGATAGTGTCGCCCACCTTGAAATCAGCAATTTCCTTTTTCATGAAATCTTTTTCTATTTCTCTGATTATGTCCATGTATCCTCCTCAAATTTTGTGAAACAAAATTTGATCCCGAGCCGCTACAATTCTTAAACTTCGCGGCGAGGGATCTTTATACTTATCAAATCCGGTCTTTTTTTCTTTGTTATTTTTACCGACTCTTTCCTGCGCCATTCCTTTATTTTCTCATGGTCTCCGGACAACAGCACATCCGGCACCTTCATGCCTTTGTAATCAGCCGGCCTTGTATAATGCGGGTATTCCAGCGTATCCCCAGAAAAAGACTCGTCTTTGCACGAATCTTCATCCCCCAGGCCGCCGGGCAACAGCCTTACAACGCTGTCAATAACCACCATTGCAGGCAATTCTCCGCCTGTCAAAACAAAATCCCCTATTGAAATCTCTTCATCTACCAGGTGCTCGCCGACTCTTTCGTCTATGCCCTCGTAATGCCCGCACAATAAAACGATATGCTCATATTTTGATAACTTCAGGGCCAGGGCCTGGTCCAGCTTCTTGCCTCTCGGGCTCAGCAATATAGTCCTTGTTTTAAGCCTGAGATCTTTTGTCTTTCTTCTTATATAGTTAACAGCTTCAAAAAACGGCTCGGCATTCATTACCATGCCAGGACCGCCTCCGAAAGGCTTGTCATCCACTTTCCTGTGTTTATCTTTTGAAAAAAACCTCAGGTCTACTATGTTTATTTCTACAACTTTCTTTTCCTGAGCCTTTTTTATAATAGACTCTCCCAAGACTGGTTCAAACATCTTAGGGAATATGGTCACCGCATCTATGCGCATAGCGTTATTATATGACGCCTTGTTTCTTAAACAAACTTTTCACTATTTCCGTAGGTGTAGCGCCTTTGGACATCCAGAATCTGGCCCTTTCCTTATCTATACTTATAAAAGTAGGCTTCCTGGATGGATCGTAATAACCTATCTCTTCTATTGACTTTCCATCCCTTGCCCGCCTTATATCGCATACCACAATCCTGCGATGGGGTTTCTTTTTTGTCCCAAACCTTTTTAATCTTATCCTAACTGCCATCTTACCTCCTGTTTTTAATCTTCTTTTTCTCTCCTTATTTTTACGCCTAACTTACCCAGTTTCTCCTCTATATTATGATATCCCCTGTCAAGGTGGTATATCCTGGATATCTCTGTGTCCCCTTTTGCAACAAGTGCTGCCAGGACCAGGCCTGCGCTTGCCCTTAGATCCGAAGCCATTACAGGCGCTGCGCTGAGCCTTGGAACGCCTTTAACTATGGCGCTTGACCCTTCGAGTATTATATGCGCGCCCATCCTGGCGAGTT
>CAKKRB010000020.1 GCA_919902485.1 Omnitrophica bacterium GWA2_41_15
AACTCTTTGACACATTAACATATAAAAAAGGCTATGATCGATGGTAGCGATCATAGCCTTTAACCTCTCTCTTATTTATTTGCTCATGGTGTTCAGCGCTATAGTTAGCAAAAAACATGCTAAGCTGAACTCCAAAAACGACGATGGTACAAGCCCTAATGCGATCGGCTTTACTGCAAGCCTGAGAACAAGTCCAATAATCAGACTAACTGCACCTACTACAAGTGCTGCATTGGTTATTGTCTTCATTTTTTATCACCTCCTTATCTATAATATGATAACTAGTTTAGTTTAACTATTCACCACACTTTTCTCGTCTACTATTTGTTTTATATACAACGAAGGGATATCACGCAAATCTATTGTCCTGATTTCCCTGAGCTTATTTTTATTTTTATCCAGTAAAATACTAATAACGGGTCTTAAGGGGCTGTCATAATTTGTATTTAACACCTTGCATATTTCTCCGGTATTAAGCTCAAGCCAAGTACCCACGGGATATAAACCTATACAGGCTACTAATGCCTTAACAACATTATTAGAAAATGAATTTTTACCAGTATTAATTATATTTAATATAGCAAGATGCGGGGATGTCTTTTCTTTGTACGGCCGGTAGTGCGTCATTGAGGCGTAGGTATCTGCAAGGCCTACAATTTCAGCAAAGTCCTGAATCTGCAAATCATTTAAACCTGCAGGATAGCCATTGCCATCTTTTCTCTCATGGTGCTGCAAGATACCGTTTACAATTTCTTTCGTAAAATTAAGGGCATTATCTACAAAGGTAGCGGCATTCAAAGGGTGGCTGGTGATTTCTTTTAACTCTGCCTCGTTCAACTTCGCAGGTTTATCTATAATATGCCTATTGTGTACAAGATCTATGTCATGCAATAGCCCGATTACAGCTAAATCCAGTAATTTTGACTTATTGTATTTATAAATAAGCCCCATGGCTACGCTAATGATGCTGACATTCACTGCATTATGATAAATATAAAGTTCCGGGGAATCTGATTCATGTATCAATCTAATTAATGCAGGGGAATCCAAGATAACATTATTTACAATCCTATTGGCTATAGCCATTATCTTATTTTCATCTATTGTAGCGTTATCTTTATATAAATTAAATATTTCCCTGATGGAGTTTAAGGCTTCGAAATATACTTTTTTCATCTCTTCTCCGTCAGGCATGGAGGTTCTCATAAAATTTCGAGCAATGTCTTCTTTTTTTTCTAACAATGAGTAACTTTCTGTGATTTCTGACAACATGTGTGCAAATTCCACTGGTTGTTTCACAGGGACTTTTTCTTTTTCAGGCACAGGAGGTTTTGCAGGCTGCTCTTTGAATATAGAAGGTTTCTTTTCCGAAACAGGAGGCTGTTCTTTTTCAACTGGCTGGGAAGGCATAGGCTGCTTGGGCGGCTCTTCCTTTCCTTCCATATGCTTCTTTGCACGGTTAAATAAATCTACCATCCTGACCATTATACCTGTTCCTCTGTATACTTTTCAGTGTCCTGTAAACCTATTTCTGTTTCTTTATATTCCTTTAAATCTTCGGCAACTGCCCTGATGATATCAGCATCAATCTGATTAAGTTTCTTACTGCTCCCTAACATTAAACTGATATCGCAGATATTATTTATTTTTCGTGGTATTCCTCCTGATGCCTCATAAATTGCATTATAAGCACTACCTGTGAAAATCTTCTCTTTTTTGCCAGCTATTGCACAACGATGATCGATATAATTTGTTACCTCTTCTAAAGACAAATTTCCCAAATGGTACTTTACAGAAAATCTCTGTTCTAACTGCGGTATGCTGGCTACCTTTTGTTTTAATTCAGGTTGCCCCAAAAGCAACAGCGTAAGTAAAAATCTATTGTCGGTTTGAAAATTTAATAACAACCTTATCTCTTCAAATACCAGGGGGCTGTTTATTGCCTGCGCCTCGTCTATTATTACTACCGCATGCCTGTTCTCATTCATGTTCATATAAAGTTTTTCGTTTAATATGCGCAGAACTTCTATCTTTTGAATATCTTTATCTGTTTCGCCGCCCAGCTGATATAGAATCTCTCTCAATATCTCAATAGCAGAAATGGCAGGATTGACTATCAATGCAACATTATACTTACCTTCTTGTCCGATCAGCCTGTTAGCGACTATCCTGCTAATAACAGTTTTACCGCTGCCATATTCGCCAGTTAGTATAGAAGCGCTTTTCCTTTCAGACACAGCATATAAAAGCCGGCTTAATGCCTCTATGTGCTGATTAGAATAATACATAAATTTAGGATCAGGCGCATTTTCAAAAGGTTTTTCATTAAAACCCCAATATGAGGTATACATATCTTATATTATATCATTAAATTATAGAATATCAAAATTTATATCAAACTTCAAACTTCAAAACTAGATACAGCATCCTCAACAACTTGCCCATTTATAACCTTAAAATTGTTAGCAGAGCCTATAAATAAGCTCAAATCACATATATGATTTATCCTTCTGGGTATGCCGCCTGAAACTTTATGGACAATCTTTATTGCCTCAGGTTCAAAAATCTGCCTGGATGCCCCAGCTACGCTCAATCGATAGTTTATATACCCATCAATTTCTGTTTCAGACAGGGGCCCTATATTGTAACTTATAGCCATGCGCTGTAATAATTGTTTGGTTTTCGATATCCTCTCCTGAAGCTCTGGCTGGCCTGCCAATATAAGGGTTATGAGAAATTTGTCTTCTAATTGAAAATTTAAAAGCATTCTCAACTCTTCCAAGACATCCAGATCAGTTATTACATGGGCTTCATCTATAATGACCAGGGTCTGCCTGCCGTCTTTTGTATTATTGATAAGTATGCGCTCAATAACCTCCAAAAAATAATCTGAAGACATATCGCTAAATTTAAACGGAAGGCCTTCTGCGCCTAAATACCTCGCTATCGACCTTAATAATTCCATGGCTTTTAATTGAGGATTGGTAATAAATGCTGTCTGGTAACTCCTCTGCTGCAGCCCTGTCACCAATGCCCTTAGTATTGCTGTCTTTCCGCAGCCGAACACGCCTGTGAGCATTGCGGCACCTTTGTTGTTATTCACTACATAGCGCAATCTCGACAGGGCCTCCTCGTGGTGTGACGAATGATAGAAAAATCTAGGGTCTGGCGTATTCTCAAATGGCATTTCTTTTAACCCCCAATATTCCAGGTACATATTATGCCCTTATCCTTTTCGTAATGCTAAGCAAAACCGACACTATAATAAAAATCAGGATAAACTGCGAAACTAATAGAACCGCATCCAATTTTGCAGTATTTTGCAGGACAATTGCTTCAATAGAAACAGTTATGGCTATCAAATATATAAACAAAACGCTGATCCTCTGGCTAAAACCTATGCTTAGCAATCGATGAGAGAAATGATCTTTAGCGCAAAAGGCTATAGCCTTAAGGACGCCTTTGGCTGTGCCTTCCAGCCATCTTCTAATAACAATATAACTTAAATCAAATACCGGCACCCCCAAAACCAATATAGGTACTATTGAGGCCTTCATTGAATTTGTTGACCACTCGCCTTTCAGGCCAATAGCCGCTAAGGTAAAGCCCAAAAACAAACTTCCTGAATCCCCCATAAAAATCTTTGCCGAGTTAAAATTATACCGCAAAAAACCCAAAAGCGCTCCTGCCAAGGCAACCGTCAACGCTGCCCATTCCCATTGTAATGTCCTGACAGCAATGACAAAAAAAGTGACCGCAGCAATTGCGCCCAACCCAACTGCCAGACCATCCATATTGTCCACAGCATTAAAGGCACTTGTAACGCCTACGATCCACAACAATGTAATAAAAACATTAAATAAGAACAATTTTCCAAATAAACCAGCCACTAACCCATATTTTATTAATATAAAACTCAATATAACTATATAAATAAATTTGATTATCGCAGGCACCTTAAAAATATCATCTAAAATGCCCAATACCAACACCAGCATCCCGCCAATGATAATTATTCCTGAGGAAGAATTTAAATTTTTTGTTAAATATAAAGAGAGATAATAAGCAATGAATATTGCTAATCCGCCGAGCCGCGGGGTTGGTTTCTTATGGATTTTATTTTTTGCAGGCAGGTCTAATATTTTAAAAGTCCGCGCCATCCAGGCAACAACAGGCGTAATAAAATAAGATACTAATAAAGCAATTAAGAATATTATAAGATATTGTGAAAATCGATTAAATGACATCAATCCTTTTTTGTCTATTTAAGCAACTTGATACTGTCTGGGCCTTCGTTAAATAATAAATCAATAATGGATAAATTTTCAATGAACGGCCCATGAAGCTGCTTATAGCAAGGATGTTTAAAATTTTGATATATAAGCTTTATACTATTTCCCCTGAATTTTTCTTCATCCAGATAATCTTTGCCGTGCTTGCCAGACAAAAATGTGTCAGCACCTGTTTTTTTACACGTATCTATTATAAGCGACGTCCCTTCTGAATTCAACAAAAAATTAGAACATCTAACTATCCTGGTCTTTATCCCAAATATATCTAATATATATCTTATTATAGTTTCATTCAGGTCTGCTAATCTATCCCATTTTTTCTTGTAAATATCTTCAAAAAAATCACTGTATTTATTGAAATAGGGCGCCTTATTATAATTTAAACATATGGACTTCCAGTGTTTTCTCTGCCAGGGAATATCATTATTTATGCGCGTATCCAGTATAAGCTGGTCATATTTGCCTTTTGTAAACACAGGCACTGTAAGCCACATCCATCCTTTGCGTGTTTTTATCTTATTGCGATTTATCCAGCCAAAAGTGCCGCGTTTAACAAATTGCACAGTATCCCATATGGCAAAAACATCGCAATTTGCCACTTTGTTAAAAAAACCTATGTATGGAAGATAATTTGGTTGATGCGCAGATAATATCATACGATAGCCTGACGCAAGATCCTTATGATCCTAGAATTTTCTGCTATCTTTAAGGTCGGATATACTGGCAAAGAAACTGTTTCTCTATATACCCTTTCCGTATTTGGAAAATCACTCTTAGGCAATGATAGATATCTATGTAACGGCTTATATACAGGAGGTATGATCTCTATGCCATTTCTTCTCAAATGCCTTTTAATAACAGCTGCTTTTTTACTCTTTATCACATATCTATAAAATACATGACCTCTATCATCTTTTTTAACAGGCAATTCTAAATCATAATCAGAAAGTCCCATTGTATATGCTCTTGATATCTCTTTTCTTTTTTTTATAAAATATCCGATATGCTGTAGCTGGTTTATTCCTAAGGCTGCTTCGAGATCTGACATTTTATAATTATATCTTATTTTATAATCTTCTCTTTTATCCATCTCATTCAAATCTCTCATTTTATCTAACAACTTTTTTGAATTAGAGGCAACCATACCGCCATAACCTGTAGTTATAAGCTTTGTTGCATAAAATGAAAATATGGATATGAGCCCAAAGGAGCCTGTCAGTTTATGCCTGTATTTTGCACCCAGTGACTGCGCGCAATCTTCTATAACCGGCAGGTTAAGTTTTAAAAATTCATCTATATCGCAGGGAAGGCCAAACATATGCGGTATTATCACAGCCCTGGTTTTTTTTGTTAACTTGCGTTTTGTATCTTTGATGCTTATATTGAAAGTATCGTAGTCGATATCCGCTAAAACAGGCTTTGCATCTACATAATTTATTGCATTCAAGAGGGATGCACATACATAGGATGGTATGATAACCTCGTCTCCCTTGCCTATATCTAATGCCATAAGGCTCAAATGTAAAGCTGCTGTTCCGGAATTTGTTGCAATAGCGCCAGTGCAGCCTAAATAGCTGGAAAATCTTTTTTCAAAATTTTTGGCTATTTCGCCGCAGGCTATTTGGGAAGATTTTAAAATGGGTTTGAATAAACCAGCATCCCCTTTATAAAATGTAGGCTTGGAATGCTGTATTAATTTCATAAAACAAACCTATAACACATAAATGCCTCGGCTGCTTCTGTTGAAATCTCTCTCCCCCTTAAGTGGATAAGGTTTTTCAAATTATCTACACTGCAGTGATGCAATGAATCACGCAGCTGGGACTTATGAAAAGACATCGCCTTTAGTTTTATATCTACATACTTTGATATATCTATATAAAAATTGGGGTGAAATTTCTCATATTCTGTATTCCAGAAAAGCGTCGGATTATCATAGGACAGGACTATGTTCTGAAATGGTTTTATGTGCGGCAGATGAGGCCTTGTGGCAGTAAATCCTGCATGAAAGACTGCGCAGTGATCCTGATTGTAGGATACTGCAGGGAGGGCTACTATTGTAGGCTTAATCCTATCAATAGAAACCTTGCTGTCTCTTTCTATTACAGAGACTAACTCCCTTCTGGGTATCATGTCTAATCTCAGGTGTTTTTCAGTTTCTTCATAAACAATATCATAACCGTCCACTTTTAAAAATTCAGCCATCTCAATAAATTCTTGTTTTCTTGTCTGGCCAGTAACAGTTGCATCAGTCCCATTGTAATGTTTCAGATCGCCAATAGACATCACCATAATATAAACCTCTGCGCCTGAATCCTTCATCTTGGCAATAGTCCCTGCACAGCCATATGCCTCATCGTCAGCATGCGGCGAGATAACCAAAAGCCTTTGCTTTTTTAAAAAATCGTCCATTTTAACTCCTTTTTATAATATCGAGTTTAATATATCATAGACTAAAAAGAAATACAAGAGATGATCTGAAATTTTAACAACGTCCCTTATAAGTATTTAATTCTTGCATTCTGGCATGGGCAATTTTACAAAAATATTCAACGAAACTATCCATTTCCCCTGTTTCCAAATCCGTGTGGCCTGGGCACCACATACAGAGATTCGCTATAGGACATTTTCTGCATTTTTCAAGAAACTCTTTTTTATCCGAACGAATATCTCTCACCTTAGGTATAAAATCCTGCCACGCCTTGTTAAGATTCCCTTTTTTAAGGTCATAAATGCAGTCCCTATGCCAGAGTGTAGGGCAAAGTCTGAAAAATCCATCATAGCTGACACTAAAACTTAAATTCCCTGCACCGCAGTGAAAAAGATGGTTGCAGTTAGTGTGTGCAAGTTCTGGCATGATAAGTTTATCACATCCTTTTCCCAGGGCCTGATATCGTTCGGCGTCTTTCTTTTCAACAGCCACAATTTCTTCCGGAGAAAGCCGTTCTGATTTTATTTCTTCGTTTCTTTTTTGATTTCTGTCAAACCTAAGATGTAAAAAGGGGTCGAATCTGAAATAATCTTTTGTCCTTTCACGGCAAAATCTGCTAATCTCATCTAATTCATGGATATTTGAACGTAAAGCCACTGCCTTAAAGCGCACCTTTATGCCATGTTCTAATAAAAGATTTAATCCTTTCATAAAAGCATTGAACGAGCCAGCTGCCCTAGTTATCCGCTCATATGTCTTTTTACTGGTTCCATAGGCTGTTATTTCAATATCCCTCGGAGGATATCTTTTAAAAAAGTCTATGTGTTTCTTTGTAATCAGTGTAGCATTTGTAAAAACTGATATCAAAAGCCCTTTCTTTTTTAGATAAAGATAAATATCGAAAAAATCATCTCGTAGCAGTGGTTCGCCTCCGGTCAGAAGACACCATAGGCCACCAAGCGTTACTGCCTCATCCACGATTCTTTTTATCTGGCCAAAGGTAAGTTCTTTCAGCATAGCTTTCTTATCGCCTGCTAGCAAATTTATATAGCAGTGCCTGCAGTTATTATTACAACGGGCTGTAAGTTCTAAATCAAAACTAATCACCCTGCGAGACAGTTTCAACCTGTCCCAAAGAGAAAAATCCTGCAATGGGCTCTGTGCTATATACTTGTTGTCTTTATTCATGTAAAGAAGAAAGGTTTATGGCCTGTCGAATAACACGAGAAAAACGCATCCCTGCATAAAAAAGCACACTGAATACATTTGTTTTATTAAAAAAAAGAGCTACTGTGCGTCCAATTCCCATACCAAAACGCATGGGCTTATTATTTCTTTCTAATTTAGTTACCGCGCCCAAGATATTTTTAAGAGGGATAAGGCCATCTATACAAAAAACACTATCTCCTTTAATTATCGCAATATCTTCGTGCTGTTCAATGACTCTATGAATAACAAGCTTGGTAGTATGAGGATGAATAAAGGCAACTGCCAACCCTAGGTATGATGTGCAACCATTCAAAGGCGAAACAGTAACGATATCGTTATCCCTTATGCAAGGGAACATGCTAAATCCTCTGACGCGCAGACGAAGAGAATAGCCTTTCGAAAGAGTCTCTTGCAATAGCTCTAATAACGCCCTGTTAGAAATAGAAAATTCCTCTTCCTGGACAATTGAGAAATCTGAATTAGAGTTTATTATTGACTTCAATAAGCATCCTTCGCTTTAAAAGCTCTTCAGTTATTTCTGTAATATCTTTTTCTATATCCTCAGGACAACCTTTAAAATCCAAACTTAAATCTTTGGCAATTTCTTTTAAGGTCCTTTTACCATCAAATTTATCCCAGATAGCTCTTCCGGTTTCATTTAATCTAAATATCTCGCTTTCTAAATCACCTAATCCGGAAGCTATAGGGATGATAATCAGTTCTCCCTGAATATCTTTAGCTATTAAGTCTCTGACCGGAAGATAAACGCTATTCAAGTCAACTTTTAACTCCATACTGGATATAATTTTAGTATCTTTCTCTATGCTTGTCAATAATAATTACCCTCTAATCCCTCTCTAATCCCTTGACAATTAGTATATTTTCTGATACATTTCATTATAAGGTTTCTACAAATGATTGAAATAAATAATGTTACAAAAAGATTTATATTAAGAAAAACCCTGGCGCAAACAATATTCCATCCTTTAAGTAAAAAAAAGACTGTGCTGGCGCTTGATTCTGTAAATTTACAAGTTAAAAAGGGGGAAATCTTTGCTCTTTTGGGGCCTAATGGCGCTGGCAAAACCACACTTATCAAAATACTCTGCTCTCTTATTCTTCCTGACAAAGGCAATATTAGAATAGCTGGATATGATTTAAAAACCCAGGAAGGCCTTGCTAAATCTAAAATCGGCCTTGTAACAGGCGAAGAAAGAAGCCTGTATTGGCGCCTGAGCGGCAGGCAAAATCTGGAATTCTTTGGTGTTCTCTACGATCTTACTAAAAACCAAATAAAAGAAAGGATTGACAATATTAATAAAGTGCTCGAAATAGATGACCTGGATAAGCCTTTTGAAAACTATTCAACTGGCATGAAACATAGAATCGCGTTGGCGCGGTGCTTAATAAGTAATCCCGAGATCATTTTTATGGATGAGCCGACAAAAAGTCTGGACCCAGTAAATGCAAATAAACTCAGGATTTTTATTAAGGAAACTTTGGTTAAAAAACTGGGTAAGACTGTATTTTTTAGTACCCATCAAATAGACGAAGCAAGTGAATTAGCCGATAGAATTGCAATAATATCTGGCGGAAAAATAAAAGAATACGGAAAGATTGAAGACATCAATGCAAGGCAAGGGTTGAATAAAGATACTCCGCTGAAAGAATTATATTTAAAAATAGCCGGTTAATATGAATCTTAAAATTAATTTCAGAAAACCCTTAGCATTTTTAAAAAGAGACTTTTTAATTAATTCGAGTTATATGCTATTATTTTTATTTCAATTCGGCTCAATATTTTTTTATGTAATAACTTTCTTTTTTATCTCAAAGATCTTTGGCGCGAATGTCTCACAGTACTTAGTAGATTATGGCGGCAGTTATTTTTCCTTTGTTCTGATAGGCATTGCATTATATGAATATTTATCAATGGCAATGACTACATTTACTCAGGCAATAGGTCAGGAACAAGAGACTGGAACCTTAGAGGCGATATTGCTTTCACCAACAAAAATTTCAACCGTGCTTATATCAGGCTCTTTATGGAACTTCCTCGTTACTTCATTTAATATATTCCTTTATCTTTTACTAGGCGTTTTATTTTTCAATTTTCCTATAGAGAAGATTAACATTCCTGCAGTAATAATCATCTTACTTCTTACCATAATATCATTTAGCACGTTTGGAATCATTTCTGCGAGTTTTATTCTGGTACTAAAAAGGGGTGACCCTGTAAATTGGCTTTTTAGCGGAATATCGAGATTTTTAGGCGGTGTTTATTTCCCTGTAACTATTCTGCCCTTATGGCTACAAAAAATCTCGTATCTTTTGCCTATCACCTATTCCCTTCATGGCATGAGGATGGCAATCTTAAAGGGAGAATCGACAAGAGATATCTGGCAAGACATCCTTGCTCTTTTTTTATTCTGTATTTTATTGCTGCCGTTAAGCATAGCGTGTTTTAAATTCGCTGTCAGGAAAGCGAAAAAACAAGGCAGCCTTACTTATTATTAATTTGGAAAATTTGACTTTTCTTGAAATTTTTGATACTATATTGTCCAATATCTTATACGAGGAGGAGTTATGGAAAAAGGAGCTGACATTCATTCTATATATAAGCCTTCAGAAAATGTAGTGGCAAGAGAAATAGAGGGTGAACTTATCATCGTCCCTCTGGTTTCTGGCATTGGGGATAGTAAGGAGGAATTATATGCACTAAACGAGACAGGAAAATCTATATGGGAGAAATTGGATGGCAAGACTACTTTGGAGAATGTGGTAAAAAAACTTGGCGTTGAATTTAATGCCCCTGTAGATAAAATTGAAAAAGATGTGTTTGGGCTTGTCGGAGAACTCCTCAAAAGAAGAATGCTCATTGAAGCATAAACAGATTAGCTTATATTATAGCCCCTATTTTTTTTCTCAACTCATCCTCAATAAAAATTCCATAATCTTTAGGGCAATAACCGCTGTAGCAAGAGCGAGATATAGTTATTACTGCAGGCTTAATTTTTCTTATCTTTAATGTTTCAACCAAATTATCAATCTCAGCTACAACCTCTTCTTTAGGCGGTAAATATGAGATATCCTCTCCTTTTCTATGAGTAACTTGACAATAATATCTATTCTCCTTTTTCTTAAAAATAAAACCCACTGCGCTAAACGGTAATGTACGATTAGCTAAAAAAATATCTTTTTGCCCAAACTGCTCTTTGGTTATTTCCAATTCATACATTATATGATTCAAAATAGAATCAATGCAGGCGAAATAGTCAAAATCTATATCCAATATCACGTTTAAGTTTTCAGGTATTTTGTGTATTTTCTGCATAGAAAATTCAAACCATTTTAAATCTGGAAAAACCTTATATACCTTTGGTAAGGTTTTCTCATTTATGCGGAGATTGTGCTTAAGCACCTTTCCTTCGCCAAAAACTGATGCAAGGTTAAATTTTCTCTTTTTTTCCTTAAATTTTCTCCATTTGGGATATATGAAATATACATTTTTAATTAAATCAGTAAGGATTGCAGGCCTTATAAAATTGTTTATCTTTAGTTCATTCTTGGCAAAGTCTTGATAATATGCTAAATATCCATCCTGTTTGTCATTGGTGAAATAAAGTGATTTCTTAAACGATGTAACTGGATCTATATCGTCATGGGCATCAATATGAAGAAGGTCCAAAGGACCATTAAGATAGCCTTCAAATTTCGCCTTATGCCAAAAATAAAATGCATCATTATGTTCATCAAAAGCATATAGAGGTATTTTATACATAATATTATTTCTAACATCCTTTAATATATTTACTATAAAATAAACACAAAAGATATACTAAGAGGCGACTACTGCGCGACATGTAGTGGTGCAACCGCCACCTGTTTTTGAACAATTTTGCCTGGTAGCATTTGATCCATTCTGTATTACGGTTTTGCAGTTCGCCAGGACAGCCTCCTCTGGCATGCCTTTTAGCAATATTACTAACCGAGGCTTATTCCATGTTTTCTTCTTCATAGCCTGACCCCCTTTCTATTTAACAGATCTTACTAAAGTAACTTTATATCACTTTCTAATACGCTGTCAAGCTTTTATTCTCTACTTCAGTCTGCCACCTCCCATCCTTGTTCATCTTCTTGTAATAATCCTAAATACTTTGCCTGAGCATGAGCAATCTTACAGAAATATTCTACTGGCGTATCTAATGTCCCCCATTCTGCCCATGACTTTGCTGGACATTGCTCGCAGAGGGTTCTTAAAAAACAATGCGCGCAGCGAGATAGGTATCGCGGATTAGCTGCTTTCATTTTTCGCACCTTTGGAAAAAAAACAGTCAAGGCCTCTTTTAATGAGCCCTTACTCAGATTATAGGATGTATCAGGATGCTTAAGCAACAAACAAGGCTGAAAATTACCATAAGCATCAATGCATCCGCTTCCTTTCCCTGCGCCACAGGGAAAGAGCTTATTGCCTGCAGGCTTCATGACTTTAGAACATAATTTTTTCATTCCTTTTGTGTAATCTTTGTAAGCCTGGACCATAATCTTTAACCCTTCTTCAGGCGCAACCCTTAATTTTTTTATCAGCTCATTCTTGTTGCCATCTCTCCTACAATGGAGGTCCAAAAATATTGTATAAGGAGATAGTTCCTTCATCCAGGGAATGGCATTTGACCTCATTTCAAATTCATCTATCTCTCTCCTATTGGGTGGAAGAAGCACACCTTTAACCCCAAAAGGTACCTTTTTCTCAAAAAGCAGATTTACGCCTCTAAAGGCAGATTCAAATGAGCCGGGACTTCTTGAGACAGCTTCATAGGAACTCTTTTTCATACCATAGAGGCTAATTTCTATCTCCTCCAAAGGCGGAATCCGGCTAAAAAGTTCTGCCAGATGAGGTGTAATTAAACAGGCATTCGTAAATATAAGTACTTTTAAGCCAAGTTTTCTTGCAAAAAGATAAATCTCTTCAAAATCCTCGCGTAGAAGCGGTTCTCCGCCAGTTAATCTCACAGTTAAGCAACCCAATGAGGCTGCTTCTTTAAGAATACCTTTTATCTCAGCACTGGACATCTCCTCCTTCTTTGCCTTCATATCTTCTGCTGGCAAATTAATACAGCAATGAACACAATTATTATTGCAACGCTCTGTAAGTTCTATATCCAACCTACTCAAAATAGGGCCTTTATTCTTAAACAGAGAGGCGTTATATGCATTTAATTTCCTTACGTAATCGTTCTTTTTCATTTTAAGCATAGCTAAATTTGTTTTAAAAAATCTGTTATATTGCAGTCCTTGGTGAACCGAAGCATATAGCAAGGGATTTCATTTGATATATCTCTTATCAATAAAAGCATCTTCTCCCACCACTCAGCAGTAACAAATGGCCTTATTAGACAGGCAAGGAGTTTATCCTTAATAATTTTCTTATCCTTAAGTAATTCCAGACTATTGCTGCCTGACTTCTCCAAAAATAAAATAGCCTTTAAAGGACCTGAATTAGCTGATATTGAAGAGATCTCACCATGGCTCCATGTGCCATAAATCCTGAAACCTGAAGAACCCCTTCTGATAATTACCCTGTCATCGCAGAGTATTTCTGCTTTATCTCCCAATATCTTTATGATAGTAGACTTGCCTGAATTAGAATGACCTACAAATAAAAATCCCTTTCCATCCAGAATTACGCCACTGGAATGCAGATAGCAGCCCTTTCTGTAGGCTAAGAGCTGCGCCAGGAGAATCTGGTCTGTAGGAAAATTGGTGAGGGAATGCAGATTTCCTTCGCGAAATGGTTTTTTAATCTTATTATATATCCTTCCCCGGCTATAATCGTGATTAAATATTGCCAACTGGTGTATAGGTTTATCATATGCAAGAGAAGAAATTCCAGTATATATCCATGAATTTTCTTTTTTGTAGATTGCCCAAGGTTCTTTACGATATACCTCTTGACCCAGGTCTTTACCATCTATGTCAGGTAAATAAAAATGGTGTTTTATGAAAATAGTGTCCTCTCCAGGGCCGTCTACCTCAAAAAGCTTAAATTTAGGCTGAAAGGTTGTATCGCTGATAGGCAGGTCAGAGTCTACTTGTATGGTAAGACCTGCTACTTTATAATAACGCCTGTGATTTTTCTTCCAATAATCTTTAAATTTTTTGTTCTCTCTTGCTACCTCACAAAGATACTCAACCTTGGCTGAAAATCTTCCATGCTCGAGATAGCCGTAAACCGGACACCATCTACAATCTTTTCTTAACTGGCAAGAGCCGCAGTTATTCAGATATTCCTCATCGCCTTTAATCCTCGCGGGTAAGGACGGTATAAATCCTTCCCAACCTTTTTTAAAACTTCCTTTTCTTAAATCATAGCGAAAATCGGGTTCTTTAATAAAGCAGCAAAAGCTCATCTTGCCATAAGGGTCAATATGAAATTCTCGCCCTGAAGTCACGCAATATGAAAACAATGTACTGTCTTCTTTGACAGAGCAACAACTATGTTCTTCCTCTATAAGCTCTTCGTAAGATAAATCAGGCTGGTCAAGCTGAACTACATCTTTTGCGTTAAGCCGCTGACGCTTGATTTCCTCGTTTATGCCTTCATCTCTATAAGCAGATAGATATAACCATGGCGCTCCTATCCGCCACGTACGGCTCAAAGATTCTGCCAGACGTATCATAGCTTTAAACTGATGGTAGTTATCCTTCATTGGGATAAGTTGAACTATAAAACCTGCTCCAGCTTCTTTTAAATATGCAAATCCTTGCATCGTGGCTTCAAATGAACCGGGATTACGCGTAATGTGGTCATGCACAGCAGCTGTGGCGCCGTAAAGGGGAATCATCTTGGTTCCTCTTTTTTTGAAAAGATGAGCGGCCTTGAGATTAACAAGCGAACCATTCGTATTGATCGAATAAGAAGCGGAATTGTTGGTAATATACTCGAATATCTCTGTAAAGTCGTTTCTAAGCATTGGCTCGCCGCCGGATATATTCCATTCACGGCATCCCATCTTTTTTGCAGCATCCACTATCTTT
>CAKKRB010000021.1:0-1069 GCA_919902485.1 Omnitrophica bacterium GWA2_41_15
GATTATGGCACAAGGCCGCGATCTTGCGGGGATAACCCTGCGTATAATGATATATCAGAAGCATTGCCTTTTCTGTAAATATCTCTTTTCCTGAAACAGCGCCTGCCTGTTTAAGCCTGAACTCTATCATATTTTTTGTTTCATTGTAGTCCAGAGGATTAAGTATATACCTGAGGCTTATCCTGTCTGAAAAATTATTTATGCGCTGCAATTTAGGCAAAAGCTCCATCTGACCAATGATAACAAGCTGAAGAAGTTTATACTCATTGGTTTCATAATTTAAAAGTGTGCGCAAAAGCTCCAGCGTAGATAAGCTCATCTTCTGGCCTTCATCTATAATAAGGGATATTATGTGGCCTTCATCAACGCATTTCTTAAATAAAAATCTTTCTATTGCCTCTTTGTAATCCAGGGTAGAGCGAAATGAGCCTTTTATTCCGAAAAGCTTGGCAAGGGTTGTCACAAACTGAAATTCCGAGTCATAGGTAGGATCCAATATCATATGAGTTACGGCTCCGTTAGTAGAATGCAGCTCCTGTATAAGCGCCCTTGCAAGAGTAGTCTTGCCGATGCCTACATCTCCTAAAATAACGCTTAGCCCTCTTTTTAATCTAACTGCTATTTCAAGTCTCTGGATTGCCTGTTTGTGGGAAATTGACGGGTAGAAAAAATACGGATCAGGGCTTGTTGAAAACGGTTCTTTATTCAGATTAAGAATATTGTAATATGACATATGCGGAATACTCCTCGACTCGCTCGAAGAATAACAATTACTGTTCGAGCGGACATCTTGACCTATTTGGTAAACCCAGTCGAGAACTCCAATATCTCCTTTATCTCTGCTATTGACTTATTTTCCCTTCTTAATTCACGTATCTTTTTTAATCTTTCAATAGTCGCATCATCAAAATACCTGAAATTAGTCTCAGGGCTCCTGTCAACCTCTTTGATAAGCCCGATATTCAGATAGTATTTAAGCGTATAAACTGTCTGCCCGCTCAATCTAGCCAAATCCTTAATCAAATACACCTTTTCCATTATCTTATCCCTATAATTCACAAAACAAGTC
>CAKKRB010000021.1:1169-8886 GCA_919902485.1 Omnitrophica bacterium GWA2_41_15
CTTAATCAAATACACCTTTTCCATTATCTTATCCCTATAATTCACAAAACAAGTCATACTCGTTTTGTGAATTAGTGGCTATCTATGTAGATAGCGAGAGCTTACTATCCATTCAGAGAGTAAGTATACACTGCATTCTGTAACTTGTCAAGTCCCATAACTTTACAAATGATGCAATGCACGAATTGTAAAGTTAGGGATAGACTATATTAGGATTTTTGAGAGGACTATTCTGCCTTTAAAAATGGGCTGATTTTGCGAGATACGCTTGAAATCAAATTTCTTCAATGCCACCAAGGTTGGAAGTTTTTCAAGTTGTGACACAAATTTAATAATATTCTCCATCTGGCCTTCTATCTGAAGGTCTATGGCATATTCTTTGTAAAGCCCCTTCTCTATTGCCTGGCCAGGCTTTATATTGCTGGTCTTTATTCCCAGAGAATCCGCAAGGGTTTCCATATAATTTAGAACCTTGGATATATTATTTGTGGTTTTTGCGTATTTATTATATTCTTTGATTATAGAATTTTTTCTTTGTAAGAGCCTTACCCCTTTATTCATCCTGGCTTTTTTAATTTCTATCTCATTATTCATGAGCTGCCATTTTTTAAGGCATGGTTCCGCCAGAAAATTATAAAGCAGCGCCATGGCCGCAAAAACAATTGTTGCTGTAAAAATATACTTTTCTCTTTTTGACAAATTTATACGCAGCATCTTATTTCACCTGGCATGCTATGTTGAAATCAGTAAACTCCTGATTCCCGGCTTCTTTCTTGGTAGCGTATTTCACTTCCGCTTTCTTAAAATATTTTGATTTTTCAAGTATCTTGATGAAATCAAAGACACCTGACATGTTTCTGGCTGCGCCTTTACAGTAAAGCGTATCTCTTCCGTCATAATCAAGGCCTGAAACAGACATATCGCCAGGTGCAAGTTCATAAGCCTCTTTTAAAATATTAATTACCAGCCCAACCTCTTCTTTCTGGGATTTCAATATATCAGTCTTTTTAAGAAAAACTCCCAGCTCATCTGTATCCTTCTGCATCCTGTTGGTTTTTTCAGTGAGCATGAGAATTGTCTTATCTTTTTGATAGAGCTTAAAAACAAAAAAAGACGCAAGCATTGCCAGGGCAATAAATAAAAGAGAATATGTCAAAAATGCCTGCCTTGTATTTTCCTTTTTAAGTTTTTTATCAATATACTCCCCGGGCAAAAGGTCTATTTCCAGAGAAAAACCAGGGCTGTTTAAATCCTCTTTATATTCATAAAAATTTATTGGGACTGAGAATAACGCCTCTATATGAGGTTTCGAATTTTCAATGCTTAGATTCGAACCATGCGCAACAGTAATCTCTTCTATTTCCCTGTTATCTCTGTCCCTTTTATATGAAATAATAGACTTATTTATTTCCTCCGGAAAATTTTCCGCATTCCTGAACCCTCTTGAAAAAACAGGTTTTGTTTTATCTATTACCATAATCTCTGAATAATCCCGCTGTATGTCTATAATAAGGTTTGTCTTATCCTGTTTTATAATCCCTTTCTTCAGCATATATAAATACAAAATCTCTGTGCCCAGCCTTATATTCTCAGGCCTGGCTTTTCTTGCTTTCATCATGTCTTCTACTAACTGCTTCTTTACAATAGCCAGCATAATATAAGAAAACCCACTTTTATATGAGCCCAGGTTCCTTAGGCCGGTTATTATTTCATCTCTCGGATAAGGCAGTTCTTTAAGCGCCTTAAATTCCGCCATATTGCTGATCTCAGATGAGTCTATGGAAGGAAGCTCTATAAACCTTAAAATCGCCAGATATCTTGGTATTATTAAAATATCCTTAACCTTTTCCAAATCATTCCTCTTTCCAAGAGAATGCTTTCCCGTTACGATCCATTACAGCCTCTATGCTTCTAACTATATTTTTATTATCTGAAAAATACGCTGATGCCTTTATCCTGAAAAAATTAGATCTTACGCTGAATAATGCCTGATAATTCGCAATGTTATCCGGCGTAATTCCAAAATTTTCAAATACACTGGCAAAATTATCTTCCCTGAATATGCCGTCATCTTCTGTGCTGATATTTCCGTCATTTCCTTCCCTGTATGCAATTATTTTATTTACAAGCGAAGAATCTCTGTTTAAAACTATGTTTAAAATATTTTCATCAGCTGTATTTATATTGACTCTTGGATCATTTCCTCTGTAAATAGTCGCGTAATCCTTTATCTTTAAAAATATATCCCGCGTCATACCATTAACTAAAAATAGCTCTTCCATAAATTCAAAGCCCTTCTCTCCCTTCTCTGCTTTATAATCCAGCACAGCCTGACTGAGGGTATCATTGAGGCCCAGCATGATAAGATGTCCTTTCTTTAAATATGGGTTGTTTAAATTTAACCTGGCTTCTTCATCAAAGGCCCTGTAGACTGTCTCGCCGCCTCCGAACTTAAATTCTTTTTCTTTGCCCCAATCCTCATTAAGGCTATCATAATTATCCCTGTCTTTATTAAGCCCTGCTATCTCCTTTGCGACGCCTGCCTTTGCAAGATACAGCGCCCTTATGTTTTCAGATTCATATTTCGCGAGTTTAATATCGCCTGAATACTTATAGGAAACAGCTATGCTCAATAAAGATAGTATTATCAGCACCCAGAAAACAAATATCAATATACTGCCGTTATCCTTTTTCATTCAGCTCCAAGCTCTCCCTGCGGGATAAACATGGTCTTGCTGTAAATTTCATCCTCATCCTTAAGCTTGAAAGATATCCTTACTCCTGAAGGCATCTTTCCCTGAGCCTCTCCCCATGTATCGCGCCATTCAAAACCTTTTGAACCGCTGTTCAATCTGTACGCATATTGAAAACTTATGGAATCAGCGGAAAACACCAGCTCATTAAAACCTTCTTCCTCTTTAATCCTGTTACCCTCAAAAAGCATTTTTCTTTTCATCAGGTTTCTGGCGCCTGCATCTTTATCCTGGGCAGCATAATAATTAATAATATAGATTTTATCTCTGCCGCCTTCTGATACTAGTGACGGAAATACTATTTCTGAAGCGCTGCCTTTAAACGGCTCGCTCGAAAAGAAAAAAGAACTTTTCAGTTCTTTCTGAAATTTCAAAAGTCCTATCCTTGTTTTCTGAAACCTCTGGCCAGCGCTTCCTTTGCGCCATGCCTTTATTCCAACGCTGAAAGCGCTGTATATGAAAATAACCACAACAGCCATTATAAGAGCCGCAATAATAAGTTCTATAAACGTAAATCCCTTGCGCGTCATAAATAGGTTAAGACTGTTAAATCCCATTCTTTATCTTCTTCATTCCAGAACACTTTCAGATTAACCTCTCTTTTACTTACATCCATTTCCCAGGAAAACTTTTCATTAAAAACGCTAAACACGCCTTTTGAACAGCCTTCCTGAGTATCGCTATTATAAAGCTCAAATACCTTTTGATCAAGCAAAAGGCCTGCCCTGAAATAATCCTTTGAAAATTCCATTGCCCTCATCGGCCTTATAAATGAATTCAATATCAATAAAACCCCTAAAGATAATATTGATACGCTTACCATTACCTCAAGCAATAAGAACCCTTTACTTTTTCTCGCCTTCCCAGTTAGTAACATCATCTCCTCCGCCTTCTATGCCGTCAGGGCCGTAAGAATAAAGGTCATAGTCAGTATTATGCTCTCCTGGAGACCTGTAAATATATTTCCTGCCCCATGGATCCAGAGGTTCTTTTTTAAGATACAAACCTTTCCATTTAACAGCTGAGCCAGGTTTAGTCAACAATGCCTGCAGCCCTTCTTCTGTAGTGGGGTATTTCCCATTATCCAGTTCATACAGATCAAGCGCAACTGATATATTGGAATTTATATCTGCTTTGCCAGCAGCAATCCTTGCCTCTTCTGACCTGCCCGCAAGCCTCGGCGCTACCATTGAAACAAGAACGCCGATAATAATTACAACGAGCATAAGTTCAATTAATGTAAAACCTTTTTTGTTAAACATGTATAGTCCTCCTTTTAAATCGCGTGGTTCAGCGATTTTATCAATGCGCTATCAGCGATATTTGAAACACCGGCAAAATCATCGCCACAACAATAAATCCTACCGCCAGGCCCATCATCAGGATAAATCCTGGCTCAAGAAGGGCTGTTATTATCTTCATCAGCCTGTCTACTTCGGTTTCGTAACTACGCGCAATATTAAAAAGCGCCTTATCCAGAAACCCTCCTTCTTCTCCGACTGCTGTCATATTAGCTACGAATACCGGAAAATTCTTTCTCTTTTTTATTCCAAGAGTAAGGCTTGAGCCTGCTTTGACATCATTGTATATCTCATCTATTTCCTCTTTTATAGCGCTGTTAATTATAACGTCTGATGTTATTTTTAAAGAATCAAGCATGGGAACCCCGTTTTTAAGGAGCATTGAAAGCGTCCTGGAAAATCTCGCAAGCTCTGTGTTCTTAAGCAAATCCCCGAAAACAGGTATTTTTAATTTAACCCTGTCTATCTCATTTTTTCCAGCTGGATTTGAACTACTTGTTTTAAATAAAAATACAGCCCCCACTATAAAAATGGCCAATAAAAACCAGTAAGCCCTTACAAAATCACTGGCGCCTATAAGTATCCTTGTGGGCAATGGCAATTGCTGGCCCATTTCTACGAACATATTAGCAATCCTTGGCACCACAAAAGTTACTAAAATAAATATTGTGGCAAATCCCACAATGGCCATTAAGCCAGGGTAGACCAATGCCGTAAGAATCCTGGCCCTCATATCCTGATCTTTTTCCAGAAAATCCGCTATATTTGCCAGCACATCATTAAGCGAGCCTGACTCTTCTCCTGAACGCGCAAGATTTATATATAGCCCTGAAAATATATACGGATAATCTTTTAACGCCTGCGAAAAATCCTTTCCTTCTTTTATCCTGGATTTAATATTTCCTGTTATCATTTTCAAACTTGCATTCCCTGCCTGATTCTCAATCACTCCAAGGGCATTATAAAGCGCCAGGCCTGAACCAAGAAGCTCAGACAGCTGCCTTGTAAAACTACTAATGTCTTTTGTTTTGACTCTCAAGTTTTCTCGACTCGCTTCACTCACTTGAAGAATATTGTTCGAGCAAAGTCCGAAGGACTGCGTCGAGAACCCAGTCTCCTCTTTTACCGATATAGGATAATAACCCGACTGAATCAGCTTATTCACAACTACGCTTTCAGAGTCAGCTTCAATACTGCCCTGCATTATTTCTTCAGGAGACTTCTTTGCTTTATAAATGAACCTGGGCATAACTGTTAATCTTGCTGTGTTACGCGGATAACTTCATTAAGAGTGGTAAGGCCTGCTTTTATTTTTTCCAAGCCATCCATGCGAAGGGTATGCATCTCTGATTGAAGCGCTTTTTTCTTTATCTGGTCGCTGGAAGCTCTGTTAAGCGCCATGTCTCTTATATTTTCATCCATAACCAGAAATTCATATATAGCTGTTCTTCCCTTATACCCTGTAAATTTGCAGGACTCACAGCCTTTCCCGCTGCAATTATGACATATAATCCTGACAAGCCTCTGGGCAATAAAACATTCTACTGAACTTGCCGCAAGATATGGTTCAATACCCATATCTAAAAGCCTGGTTATGCCGCCTGCCGCGTCATTTGTATGGAGAGTGCTAAAAACTAAATGGCCTGTCAACGCAACCCTTATTGTTATCTCAGCTGTCTCAAAATCCCTCACCTCTCCAACCATCATAATATCAGGGTCGTGGCGGAGCATAGACCTTAAACCAGCCGCAAAGGTCAAACCAATCCTCGGATGAACCTGAACCTGGGTTATGCCTTTCAACTGGTATTCTATAGGGTCTTCTATTGTGATGATTTTCCTGTCTCTATTATTTATCTTGGATAAACATGCGTAAAGCGTGGTAGTCTTACCGCTGCCTGTAGGGCCTGTGACAAAAATAATGCCGTGCGGCTTTTTTATAAGTTTCTCAAGGATTCCCAAGTCAGGCGCCAAGAGCCCTAAGTTTTCTAAACTATAGAGCATGGCGCCGGTTAAAATCCTGATATCCACACTTTCCCCAAACTGCGTAGGAAGCGTGGACACCCTCAAATCCATTTCCTGCCCGCCGACTTTTATCTTTATCCTGCCGTCCTGCGGAAGCCTGCGCTCAGCAATATCTAAGTTTGCCATAATCTTTATTCTGGAAACTATGGCTGATTTAAAATAAGTTATGTCCTGGGGTATTGGCACGTCATACAAAACCCCGTCTACTCTATACCTGACCCTGATTTCGTCTTCATAAGGCTCTATATGTATGTCAGTGGCATTATCCTTTACAGCCTGGACCAGCATCTGATTCACAAACTTTACCATAGACGCATCCTGCGCCATTTCATCTATATTTTCCGTCCTGGACTCTTTGACCAGCAAATCCTTATCCAGTTCTCCTGAGCCCATAATCTCTTCTATTGTCTCTGCGCCAAGGCCGTAATGTTTTTTAATGGCTTCAGATATATCAAAAAAGCTTGCAGGAACAGGCTCTACCCTGAATCCTAAAAATAAACTGATATTATCGAGCGTATCTATGTCTAAAGGGTCTTCAATCGCGATAGTCAAAGTATTGCCTTCGAATTTCACAGGCATAATTTTATAATGACATGCGAATTTGGCAGGAACTTTTTCCAAAATTTCAGGTTTTATTTGAAAAGAATAGCCCATAATGTATCAAATATTAGATTCAGTATAGAGCTGATAGGATTATAGAATCAATAAGAAAAATGGCATATTATAATGCCTGAGAGGTATTTATATCTTTTTTACGCAGAGGGTGGCGTTGTGGCCGCCAAAGCCGAGGGAATTGGATAAGCAGACATTGACCTTTGCCTGGCGCGCTTTGTTAGGCACATAGTCAAGGTCACAGTCAGGGTCTGGGGTTTCGTAGTTTATTGTGGGAGGAATAATGCCTCTTTCTATTGCGAGGCAGCAGATTACGAATTCTACTCCACCTGCTGCGCCTAATTGATGGCCCAGCATTGACTTCGTAGATGAAACAGGAACTTTTTTCGCAAAATTCCCAAATACCTTTTTGATCGCAAGGGTCTCTATTTTATCGTTTAAAGAAGTAGAAGTTCCATGAGCATTTATATAGGAAATGTCTTCGGGTTTCAGGTTAGCGTCTTTCAGCGCATTTGCCATGCATCTGGCAGCGCCCTCGCCTTCAGGGTCAGGGGCTGTCATGTGATACGCGTCTCCTGTCATGCCATAACCAACTATCTCGCCGTATATCTTAGCGTTTCTTTTCTTCGCATGTTCCAATTCTTCTAAAATTACAATGCCGCATCCTTCAGACATTACAAAACCGTCTCTCGCTTTATCAAAAGGCCTTGAAGCCCTCTCGGGTTCGTTATTCCTGGTAGAAAGCGCCTTTAGCGCGCAAAAACCTCCGACACCCAGCGCAGTAATACAGCTTTCTGTGCCGCCGGCTATCATAATATCCGCATCGCCATACTGAATAATCCTCATTGCCTCGCCTATTGCGTGCGCGCCAGACGCGCATGCCGTTGTAATGCAAAGATTAGGGCCCTTAATCTTCAGCATAATGGATATATGGCCTGAAGCCATGTTCACAATAAGCATCGGAATCAGAAAAGGCGTTACGCGGGATGGCCCTTTTTCAAGTATTACTTTATGCTCTTCCTCTATTAT